>DATCFX010001388.1:0-3402 GCA_036509275.1 Pirellulales bacterium
CGAATTTGCCGCAGGTAATTCCACAGATCGCTCCGGGCTCCCGGATCCAAGCCGGTGCTCGGTTCGTCGAGCAACAACAGCGGCGGCCGGTGCAAGAGCCCCTTGGCCAACTCGACGCGTCGCCGCAGCCCGCCGGAAAGCGTCTCGACCAGGTCGTGCTCGCGGTCGGTTAGTCCCAGCCGGCCGAGCATCTGGCTGGCCCTGTCGCGCAGCTCGCGCCCGCCCAGGCCGTACAGCGGCCCTTGATAGTGCAGATTTTCGCGCACCGTGAGCTTGCGATCCAGACTAGGGGCCTGGAACACGACGCCCAAGCGCGCGCGGACCAGGGCCGCGTCGCTCGCCACATCGTGACCCAGAATCCGGATCGAGCCTTGCTGCACGGGAATCAACGTCGACAGCAGCCGGAACAGCGTCGTCTTGCCCCCGCCGTTGGGCCCCAGGATCGCGAACAACTCGCCGCGCTCAATCTCCAGATCCAGATGATCCAGCGCGCACCGCTGACCATAGTGATGGACCAGTTGCGAAACTTCGACGGCGGGAAGCATGCGCGGGAAACGCGGAAGGAGGAATGCGGAATGATGAACGGCAAGCGGCCCGGACGCCCATTCTACCCGATCCGTGGTCGATGGCGAGCGGCTTAGGATCGACCGAAAAATAACTTCTCCGCAACTCCTCTCCCCTTGCGGGAGAGGGCAGGGTGAGGGGCCGGGAAAAACCGAAGTTATTTTTCGGCCGATCCTTACGCCACGGCGTCGGGAATTCGCGGCCGAGCTTCGCGAGGCTCATGGTTCGCCGCAAACAGTCGCTCCGTTTCTTTGCCGCGTTGGAACGCACCGTTAAGACTGGCTACGGATCAGCACCCATCACGCGCGGGGTGCGTGACCGATGGCTAATTAACCGCCGGCCAGGTCGCCGAAGGGATCGGCCGCAGGCGGCGGCTCGGAAATGGGTTCGCTCGCTAGCGATTCGGGCACGAGGTCTTCATACTGCACAGGCTGCTTCGCGCGCTGCTTGCGCTTGGCGGCCGACTGCGCGAGCAACCGATAGCGGTCGCGCCCGGAGCGCGAGATGAGCACCCAGCAAATCCAGCCCGACATCGCCGGAAAAAGCAGCAGCATCAGGCCTGGCGGCAAGCCCCAACTCATTGGGACAATGCAAGCCGCCATCACCACGGTAAGTGGCAGCGCGGTCAGCACCGCGGCGTGCCAGGCCCAAGGCTTGTAAGCCGCCAGACCACGGCCGGGCACAAACAGCAGCAGACCCAATAAGATTGTCACGCCGCCGACGGCCCAGTGAATCAATGCCAGTAGCAGGCCGGCAAACAGGAGGCCGCCGCCGAGGATCTGCATCATCAAGCCGACGCGAATAAAGTCGGCCGATTCGACGCCCGTCCGACCATGCCGGCGGGTCACTTCAGTGAGCGTGAGCGGCGGCGCCGAATCTTCTTGCGGCGCTTCGTACGGATTCGTCATGGCGATGGCCCGGCGGCTGCTTGCCCGATGAGCGTGTCATCGCGCCCAGCTTATGCGGCAGCGGTTTGTGCGCCAAGAAAAAAGCGGTATCGCCCTAGGGCAAAACCCCTACGCGCTCAATGATGCGCTGCCGCCGGGGCTGCGGAATGCCCGCCGGCGTGATGCTCGGCATGCTGCTCTTCGGCGCTGGCGCGCTCGAGCTCGTGGACGTCGGCCACCGTGCCGACGTGCTCGAAGCGCTCTTCGGAGTATTTGCGGACGCGCATGCCGACGTCCGGCACCAGGGCAAACAGCAAGAAGAGCGACATGATCGAAGCCGGGATCGTGAGCACGTACTTCCAGTCGGCCTCGTACTTGAGATGCATGAAGAACATCACGACCAGCAGGGCCTTGGTGCAACTGACGGCCATCATGAAGGCCCAGCCCACGCCCTCCGGCATGTAATGACGCCAGAATTCCGTGTACGTGAAAAACGAGCACAAGGTCAGCACGCACAGCGCGAGAAACACCGCAATGTACTTGCCGATGCCGTGGCCGTGGTCGGCCACCGGGTAGCCGTCGTAACCCAGGTGCGGTTGGTGCGGGTCGTCGTGCTCAGTCATTCGATCGCTCCGAAGGGGGTCGTACCGCCGCGCGCTGGACACAAGAAACTCCCGTCGCTCACGCTCCGGGAAACGCCAGGAATACTCGCCTAGAACAAATACAATAGCGGGAACAAAAAGATCCAGACCAGGTCGACGAAGTGCCAGTACAGGCCGACGTTCTCGATCACCCCGGCGCTGCGCACGTTGAGCTGCATGGTGAGCATGATGGCAAACACGATCAGGCCGATCAGCACGTGCAGGGCGTGGAAGCCGGTCAGCAGGAAATAGGTGCTGGCCCACATGTTGCCGCCGGGTATCACGACCGGCATTCGCAGCCAGGAGTAATGATCGTTCATGCCGTGCAGGTGCTCGTGGCTGCCGGCCGGCGGCAGCGGCATGATGCGGGCTGCCAGGCTCACCAGCGCGCGCGGATCGGCCGTGGCGGCCTGGTCACGCAGCTCTGTCAGCAGCGGCAGCCGCTCTTTGTCTTCGGCGGTCCGGTCGGTTTCCTGCTTTTTGGCAATCGGCGCGATCAACTCCTGGGCCCGCAGCCGCACGGCCGAGCCGTACATCAAATCGGGTTTTTCGTACACCAGGCTGCGCGGATAGCGGGGATAAATGCCGTGCGAGAACTTGGCGGTGTATTCGTACCCTTTGACCCCCAGGAACAGCGTGCCCAGCGCCAGCGTTATGGCCATCCAGACCTTGGCGGCGCCCGACTTGTTGGCCCGGGCCGATTCCAACGCCAGCACGATGGACACGCTGGAGCAGATGAGCACGAACGTGTTGAACGCCCCGATCGGCTCGCTCAAGTGGACCGCGTGCGGCGTGGGCCAGGTCACCGCCCCGAAACGCAGCACGATGTACGTGCCGATCAAGGCGGCGAAGAACATGATCTCGGTCGAGAGAAACAGCCACATGAACAGCTTGCCGTTGGGAATCGGCAAGGCGGGCTGATATTCGAGCTTCGGGGGATGATGACTGTGATCGGCCATTGCGGCGATATCTCTTCCTTCAGGGGGTCCACGACAAACGTCAAACAAACGGCCCCAGCAACAACATCACCAACAGCGTCGGCAAGTACACCAGCGACGCCCGCAACAGCACCCGGGCCGACGCCTCGCTGGGGCGGCGCCAGAACAGCACGGCACACACGGCCTGGCCCACGCCCAGGGCCAGGGCCCAAGCGAAGTACGTGGGTCCGGCAAAGCTGACCACGGCCGGCACCAGGCTCACCGGCACCAGGGCCAGCGCCGAGCAGACCGCTTGCACGCCGGCCCGGCGGCCGGACGGATCCACCACGCTGAGCATTTGCATGCCGGCCTGGGCGTATTGCTGGCGATAGA
>DATCFX010001389.1:0-6236 GCA_036509275.1 Pirellulales bacterium
AAGCTGCCGCAGACCGTGGCAAACAGCAAAAAATTCGCCGGCAAATACAGGCCGAAGTCCACCACCGCGTGCAGTGACTGCGTGAGCACCAGCAGCATGCCGCCTACCACCAAGCCCGCGCCCGCGGCTTCCGCCCGCTCCCGGAAGAGCTTCCGCAAGGCCAACACCAGCAACGCAAGCTGAGCGCCGAGGAGCACGAGGCCGACGAATCCGCCATCCATCAAGGCCTCGAGATATTGGTTCTCGGCATGCAGGTGCCACGCATTGTTATAACGCTGTTGATAAGGCAGGTAGGCGTAGCCATAGGTCCCTAGGCCGCTGCCCAGCAACCAATAGTCGCCCAGCGCGCGCAGGCTTTCAGCCCAATTGCCGATCCGGCCGTCGCCGACCATCCCGCTCAAATCCAACAGCGTGGCCCAGCGCCGCTCGATGACCCGGGCGACGCCCAGCCAACCGACCAAACATGTTGACAAAACCGCCGCAATGGCCAGGGACCAATAAAACCCAGCGATGCCTTTCCCACGACGCGCGGCAAATAGCGTGAGCGGCGTGGCGATCGCCAACGCCAAACACCCTCCGCGCGACATGGAACACAGAACGCCAGCCAGCAGCAAGCCGAGCACGAGCCAGATGCCGAGCGTCGATGCTCCCAGGTTGCCGATGAAATGACAGACGCCGGACCAGTATTCGGCCCAGCGCGAACTCGGCGCGGGAGCGGCCAGCGGAATGCCATCGGCGAACATCGGGCCGGCCGGCGCCCGATTGCGGGCCAGCAGCCAATAAAGAACCGCCAGTCCACATGCCAGGCACATGCTCAAATAGCCCGCCGCGTTGTTCTCATTGAAGTACGAGCCAAACGAACCGCCGCCCTTTACCGAAGCCCCGAGGTACGAGTAATTGCCCGAAATCCGTTGCACGATTCCCAAGGACGCAATGCCGGCGCCGTTGATGGCGACCGCCAGGCACAGGACCAACTGCGGGTGGCGATGGCGGAAAAATCGGGCACCCAACGCAAAGGCGGCCACGGCCATCGCCAAGAGGGCCAACTGGCGGCGCGTCGCCGCCGGATCAATGCTCAGTGGCAGGCGCGACTGCCCGGGCGCGGTGTGCGATGCGACTCGGCTGCCCGGTGGCAACGCCGTGGGCGGCTGGTCGGTCGGCGCCAAGGTTTCTCGCCACTCGGTCGCCTGCGGAGAAAGAAACGTGCGTAGCGTTTGGCCTGCGGGAATCAGTTGCAGGCCGCCCAGCGCCAAGCCCAAGAGCATGGGCACCAGCGCCAGCGGCAATGCTGGTTTGCTTTTGCGCTCCAAGGGCAAGACGATGCCCCAGCACAGCAATCCAATCATGATCGGAGCGAAACACCAAGTCTGAAACTCGCCCCGGACACCACCGAAAGCCCAGGGAGACACCACCAAGAGCAGGAGCAAGGCGGCCTGCGCAGTCCACACCGGCAAGCGCTCAAGCCGTTGCCGAAGAACGCTGAGTGCCGGCCTAGTCGGTCGGTCAAGCATTTGCCGCCGGGCAGCCATTGCGCGTCGGATCATAGCGCCTGCTGTCTGCGAGAAATGGGCGAGGTGTGAGGCAGTGCCAAACCGGTCGGCTGGCGATGGAAGCCTGTGATTGAACGTGCCGCCTGCCCCGCAGACTCGGTGGGCCCCTTATGCCGAGAAACCCACCCGGTTGCCGCGACACCCCGAAGTCATAAAAGGTCGATGCAAATCAAACGAAGTTAAGGCCCATCCGAGGGAATGATTCCCCCACCAGCAACCTTCCCCCAAAAGCGGCCGCATTAGTCTCCCGTGGAACTACTGGCGGTGGTGGTGGTGCTGCTGGTACCGCTGCGCGATGTCCCCAGTAATGCACCGACGCCCCCGATGGCTGCTGCCGCCCCCAATGCGCCTCCAAGCCCGCCGCCCCCGCCGCCGCCTACACCCGCGCCGCCGCCACCGAGGCCGGCTGGGGCCAACGGCGCCGCGCCTCCCGGCACGGCCATGCCCGGAACTTGATCGCGGATGATCTGCGCAATCAATGGAAAATCGCTGGGAGGAATCACCGAAATGTCCAAGAACATCGGATCGGCCGGAGGCGGCTGGTTGGCAATCACTTTGACTTCCGACGCTTCTTTGAACTTGCCGATGCTCTTGACTCTGGGTGGGGTAACATGGGGCGTGCCGTCGTTCTTCAAGATCCGCAAGGAAAACGCGCCGAAGCCCTCTGGACTCGCAGCCACGACTGAATACGGACCGCCATCCAAACTGACCGCCTGGAAGCGGCCATTGTCGTCAGCCGTTGCACGACCAATAATCTGGCCGTTCTGGATGAAAAACAGCCGAGCGCGGACCGGAGTCAGATTGCCGGCGACGTCAAATGATCGAAGCTGGCCCGGCAAGTTACCATCGCTTCTCAACCGCATTTCGTGATTGGCGTACCAAGTGGGAGCGTCAACCGGCCCATTCGTCCCCAGTTCGTCCCGATCTGCAATGACCGGTGCTGAGTTAAGTGGGGCTGGCACCGGTTTGCCTGGCTGCTGGCCAGGGGCAATTGACGTCAACGCGATGAGCGCCAAACACAACCAGCCAAGTCGTGACAGGGACATGGGAACGAACTCCGTTGAAACCCCCGACGACCGGATATCGAGCGTCGTAAATGGTCCCCTCATCATATTTTGGGAAAAGGCGAAAAGCAATTTATTTTTGCTTATACAGCCCTCGGGAACAGCCCGCAGACCGTGGCCAACCGAATCATCGTCGCCCAACGCGCGCACGAGCCCAATGCATATCACAAGGCATTGCAAGCAAGCGACTTGCGCTTGATGGCTGCGATTTGGCCGGACGGCTCTTCCACGGGGCTGCGGGGGGTGACGCCCCCAAAAGAGCAAAAGCGAGTGCGAGAAAGATGCACCGATCAAGCCGGGCGGCAGGCCGCTGGCCATGCCTTCGCCCGGCGAGGGGTGGCAGTGGCGTCCGGATGCAAGGACCAGGCAGCCAGTTGCCGCGAGTACGTCCGTCATCCGATCGATGGCATGCGAAATCGCCGGCGACGTCTAATCGTGCGTCATGTCCGGCCTTAGGTTCCGCCGCCGAGTTGGTTGAGGAAGTAGTTGAGCTGAATGTTGTTCATCGCGACGTTTATGATGAGTTCGGCTGGCGTGTATTGCAACAGCACGAGATCGCCCGGCTTGATCAGGATCCGCTCGGCCGGATTCGTTTGCGCCTTGCGCAAGTCGACTCGGATGGGGATTTGGTAGCCACCCTCCACGGTGCGGACAATGATCACCCGGGTCGGCGGGATCAAGCCGCGGGCGTTGCTGAAGCTGCCCATGCCACCGCTGAAACCCATGCCCCCGGAACTGCCGGAGCCGGCGGCCGAAGAGACGCTGCCGCCGGAAACGGCAATGGCGCCCATCACATCCAGATCGTAGTCGCGCGGCAGAAGTTGCTCTTTACCCGTCAGCAATCCGCCGGTGTAAAACACTTCGCGTTCGCGGGTTTCGATGTACACGATGTCGCCATTGGTGAGAATAATATCGTCCTCGGTAAATTTCGCGGGAGGATCGGTCGGCCGCATGCGCAGCGGAATGGTGGTCACGTTCGGATTATCGGAGGTCACGCCGCCGGGGCCCTTGCCGTCGAGTATGTCCGACAGCAGTGCTGCTCGACCTTGTGCGTCGGCGAAGCCGCCACGTAAGATTTTGAGCTCGTTCTTGGCATCCAGCCCGGGCAGACCGCCGCTTTGCGTCAAGGCGTGCAGCACGTCGTTTTCGTAAGCTTTCAGGTCGACGGCTCGAGCCTGGCCACGTTTGGCCACGCCGACGCTACCGGAACTCGTGCTGGAGACGTGCTCGGCGGTCGAATCTTCGCGCACGACGAGCACCTGGTAGGTCCGCTGCCGAATCAGGGTGACGATGATACGTTCGCGGCCCGGAGGCAGGATGTGATACTTCTCGGTATAATTGCGCCGGATTTCGTCTTCGGCTTGCGTCAGCGTCAGGCCGGCCACGCGGATCGGTGGGATCAGCGGCAGCGAAATCGTGCCGTCTTCACGGACCGGAATCGGAAAACCGATGGCGGGCGGCGTGTTGGATTCACGTTCGGGGAAGTGGACCGGAGGCGGCTGGTCGCTTTGGCCCAGCACGCCTTCGATATAAATTCCCAGGATGTCGCGCGGACCGAGTTGGTATACCGGCGGCGGATCCTGCCGCAGTCGGATGAAATTAATCGGTTCGAGGTCGGCCCTGGGCTTGGCCAAGAGCGAGGCGGGCATGCGGCCGGCCGGAATTGCCTCGCACGTCGTGCAGCCGCTTTGGACGATAGCCAGCAAGGCCGCCAGCGCCAGCCAGGTTCCGCGCAAAATCACTGATTTGGCCATCGGACACATTTCCTTTGTGGCAAAGCTGCCGGCAGTCATTGATTGCATAGCGCGTATCGCGTGTTTCGAGGCGTCAGTGCTCGTTGATCAACGCCGGATCGGATCCGCCGCCGCGCGAATCGTGGCGCTACCCGGCAGATAACCGGTTTGCCTGGCGGGGGGCAGGTTTTCGGGCGGAGGCAGCGGCAGCGTGCCGGCGTCGGACGCCGGCACTTGTTCGGCCGGCGGCTCGGCGATGGTCGTGACGTCCGCTTGCGGCGCTTTGTCTCCGCCCGACATCGGAATCTGAATCCAAAAGCCGACGTTGTCCTGCTGAGCCGCGATCGCCCCGACGCGATAACCGGCGAACCAGGCATCGATTTGGTCGCGTCCCATCGGGTTCTGGTACTTGACGCCCCAATAATCGATCGGCGGAAACAGCGGGATCTTGCCCGACCCGCCCTGTGCCACGTCGTAATAGGCCTCGCGCCAGCCAGCCCCGAACGTCTTGCGGATCGGCGCCGGCTGCTTGCGGTATCGCGGGAACTCTTGGGCCCAGGCGATCTTGGCCCAGCTTCGGTTCTTGAGCGAGATGAACTGCTCTTGGACCGACGGCGCTTTACAGCCGGATGCCCCCAGCGAAAGCGCCAAGATCAGCCACCATGCTTTGCGGGACATAGATTTCGCTTTCCAAATTCACCGCATGAAATACGCATCCGAGCGGCGCCTTTGCGGAGCCCTGTTTTCCTATTCGGATAAAATGGCTTGTGCGGTTTATTCCGTTTGGAATGGAAATGCCGCATCTTCCGAAAATGCCAGACTGCTGTGACAGCAGACGCGTAGGGGGGCATGCGCCGCAGAGACAACCGGACAGAACAAGGATGTGATCGCCGCGGCTGGGTGAAATCTAGCCGCGCGTGCCGGCGCTCGTGGCGATCGAGACCGGGGACGCCCGCGTCTGCGTTTGATGCGGAATTGCGCCGCGGATGCCGGCTTTTGTGAACTTAGCGCCGAAGAAACTGTACCGATTAGATCGCTCTTGTCGAAGATAGCGATAGTTCCAAACATCCGGAGGACGTAGAGCGATGCGCGCTCAAGATGCTGGCAGATCGACAAGGGCCCCGGCGGCGTCCCTGGGCAAGCGTCTGGGCGGCACCGCGGGCGTGCTGCTGGCGGTGCTCGCGGCCGCAATGCAACCCGCGTGGGGCGCTGGTGGCTTGGCCGCCATCGATGCTTTCAACATTGGCCGCTACCACGATGCTTCCGGCGAGTACGCCAAAGCGATCAGCGCATATAATGAAGCGATCCAGGGCAATCCTAAGCTTGGCGTCGCCTACCTGGCCCGGGCCAAAGCGTATTCGAAGCTGGGCCAGCACGAACTGGCAATCGCCGACTGCACTCGCGCACTCAAGCAGCACTCGCGGTTCGCCGACGCCTTAGTCACGCGTGCGGATGCCTATGGCGCCCTGGGCAAATACCGCGAAGCACTGGCCGATTTGCGGTTGGCGATCAAGCTCGAGCCGCGCAACGCGGTCATGCTCCAACATCGCGGCCGCATTTACCAACTCCAAGGCCACGCGCAATTGGCCGCCGCTGATTTTAAAACGGCTCTGTCCATCGATCCTTTGCTGAGCACATTGCCGCCGCTCGTGGCCGGCGACGTCAAAGCGGCGGTCGCCAACGCGGCCGGCGATCGGCCCGGAATGAACCCGAATCGCGTCAGCAAGGGACCTGCACCGACAATCGTGCCCCGCCAGGAATCGTCGCCAGCGGCCGATGCCTCGCGCGCACAAATGGCCCGGGCCAGCGACGTCATGCCGGCAACCCGCGCGGAAGCCGCAAATCAGCGGCGGGCGGCCAACGGCCGAATCCTTGGCCAGCCGCTGGCC
>DATCFX010001390.1:0-4971 GCA_036509275.1 Pirellulales bacterium
CCGCTGCTATAGCCGCCGCGATAACCGCCCATGCCGCTGGAATAGCCGCGAGAGCCACCCATGCCGCTATAGCCGCGGTAACCACCCATGCCGCCGCTATAACCACCACGGTAGCCGCCACCGCCGAAGCCGCCGCCGCCAAAACCACCGCCATGAAATCCACCACCGCCAAAACCGCCGCCGTGACCGCCGCCCCCGAAGCCGCCCCCTCCGTGGCCGCCTCCGCCTCCACCACCGCCATGAGCGAGCGCCATCGGCGTGCCCGCAACAAACACCATGGATGCGGCCGTCAGAAAGGCCGCGACTCGATGAAACATTCTGGAACGCATTGAAACCGTCCCCCCTCGCGCGCGAGGAAAATATGATGACCTGGGCCTACCCTATTTTACGAATTGCTCAATCAATGGGTCTTGGGAAAAATGCAACGCCGATGCCGAATAGCGAAATTAGGTTGTCGAGAACTGCAATCGCCTGCGCGACCAACCCGCCAGAAGGGCACGGCCGGTCTCGCTTCTAACGCCAATGGGGGAACGCACCGCCGGCAGCGCAGATTGCGATATTTTTGCGGCGCAAACACACCGAACGCGCATCTCACGCGGATCCGCGACGCGACCGCGAACGAAGCTGCCGGCGCGTTCAGGCTGATCTTCGCGCTGCCATATCACCGGCGATGGACTCCCCGGAAATCGCGGTCCCGCATACATCGATCATGCCCTTCGGCCTGCCCACAGGATGCCAAACGCCAATACGCCGCCGACCATTGCACCCACGGCGGCGCCTCGCAAAATTTTGTCCAGCATCCCCCCGCCGTTGGGCACGCCCAGCGTGGGGCGCAGCGCCAGATACGGCCGCAGGGCGGTTTGAACGCTGCTCAAGTGCTCAAGCCGATCCAGCGCGGCGTCGATCGCCGGCAGGCTGCCTTCGGTCGGCAGGGTACTGAGGATTTGCCGCAGTGCGGTATTGAGTTCTCGGGCTCGCTGGACGCTCTCGATTTGCCGTTTGAGCACGCCGTCCTGCGCGTCGAGTTCTGCCAGGGCAGCTTGCAGCGTTTCGAGCCGCGAGCCGGGGGCGATGTCCTTCAAATCCAACGGAGAGGCCAGCCCGGTGGGAATCGAAACGGCTACGGGAGGCGTAATGCCCAGCTCGTCGAGCCGTTGTTGGATGGCCTGGAGACGTGGATGGCTGGGGCCAAATTGCTGCAACAATTGCGAGCGCTCGGCCAGCAGTTGCGCTTGTTCGGCCGGATATTGTTGCAGCAACTCGATCTCCAGGCGGATGGCCTTCCGCTTGGGGTGTTCGGGCCCGTACCGCAAGGCCAGCTTGTCATCTTCTTCGAGCAATTGGGCCTCGCGCTCTTGGGCGCCCATTCCGGGGGCCAGTGCAGCCGGGCCTGTAGTCTTCCTGGTCCGCGCGCTTGGCGGCGCGGCAGGGCTCTCGGCCGACGGGCTGGGCTGCCCACGTTCGATTTGCGCAAGCTGCCGCAACACAACGTTGCGACGCAGGAGCAACGCGGCCCGCTGCTGGCTGAGCGACGCCATGACCGCGGGATCGTCGGTTGACGTGTCCCAGGATTCGACCAGCTTTTGCAGGCCGGCCTCGGCCGAGCTTTGGCCCTGGGAATGATGCAGGCTGGTGCGGGCCTCGGCGATTAATCGCGCCGTCTCGGCTTCGCCGGCGTCGCGGCGCTGGCCGTCGATCACGAAGTAGGCATCGATGACGCTGGTCAGAATCGTTTGCGCCGCCAGGGCCGACGCAGCGCGACAGTGTACGATGATCACGCCGGGCGGTTCGTCCGACTCGTCTTGCAGCAGGTTCTGCCGAACTTGCTCGAGCGAGACGGCGCCGCCTTTGACGGAGCGGATGGCGAGCAACTCGGAATTTCCCAGTGCCCGCTGAAGCGTTGCGTCGGCCATCAGCTCGCGTTTGGCCCGCTGAACCGGCCGCTCCGTCGGGCGCTCCGTTGGCAGACGATGGTCGTCGGCGGCCTGGACCGGCTCGATCGGAACGGGGATTACGAGCCGAGCCGTCGATTGGTAGTCGGCCGGTGCCCTGCAAAACGCCAGGTAGCCCAGCCCGCCGCCGATGGCCGATGCGAGCAGCACGACATTAAGAAATCGCAACATAGGGCGGCCGTTAGGGGAGAGAATAAAATCCTTGGCCGGCGTTCTTGAGTCTACCCTGTTTGGCCAACTCTTCCCACACGGCGCGCGGGAACTGATCGGGCGGCACGATGCCGGCAATCGACGAGCTTCCTCCGCTGCTCAAGGGGCTGCGGCCGATGCGTGACTCCTGGTCGAGCTTGGTGAGTTTCCACCGCTTTTTGAAGGCATTATACGCCGATTTGAGCACTTCCGGCGTAATGGCGGCAGCGCCGCCGGGGGCTGCCGGCTGGCCACCGGCGTTTTGCGGCGAGGGAGCAGAGGGTTCGGACATGAGAGCCGTCTCCGGGTATCAATAACCAACGAATGGGGTGCCGCCGGCGACCAACGCACGTGCGGTACGAATCGACCCAAGCTTGATTATGAACGCGCCGCCAGCGGCGCACCATCTGGCAGACCGCCCCGGCAGAGGTTATTTTTGCGATTGTTGTTGGCTAGTGCCCGACGTGCCGTCCACGCCCCCCCGCGATTATCCAATCCTTGTCGATGGAGGTTTCCCCGCCATGCTATCTCGCCCTTTTGCATCGCTCGCTGTCGTTCTGGCTGTGCTGAGCTTGCCGGCCCTGGTTGGCTCCGAGGCGTTTGGGCAGAAAGGCGATCGGGTCAAGCTCAAGGGCAAGGTCAAGACGGTCTCGGAAAAACAAATGGCTATCGAAGAAAAGCCCGAGACGGATTACCTGATCCATATCAGCTCCCGCACGCACGTGAGCGTGGAGGGCACGGCCGTGCCCGATTACTTGACGCACGGCGTGGACGTCGAGGTGGTAGCCGACGTCAACAAGGCCGGCGTGATCCCCACGCCGCTGAGCGAGATCACGGTCTGCACGTTCAACGAGGGCCATCCGGCGACCTTCGCTCCCGAGGATCCCACCAAGGCCAGCCACAAGGGCAAAGACGCCGTGAACCGGTACGTTATCCGCGGCACGATCAAGACCATCCGCGGCGGCAAGCTGACGATCGCGACGCCCGACAAGCTGGTCAAGGCCACGCTGGCGCCCGACGCCAAGATCAAAGTGCTGGTGAACGACGTCACCTGGGCGCAGGTGGGGGACGAAGCCAGCGTGCAGGGGGTCGAAATTTTTGCCGGCGAAGTCCAAGCCCAGACGCTGAAGGTCGCGCTGGCCAAGCCGCTCGAGCCCAAGAAGGCGGAAGGCCCGACCCGCAAGAAAACGGCCGGGCGGTAACGCGGTTGCGGGTCCGAGCGCAGCGCCGATGGCAAAACCCACGGACCGCAGTCCGTGGGCCTAGCTTTTCGTCCACGCGCTACGTTAGCGCTTGCCGAGCGTGCGCAGGGCTTCGGATGCTTCGCTGGCGTTGAGCTGTCGGTCGCCGTCGCGATCGAAGCGGGCCAGGTGTTTGGCGATCTCGGCGGTGGTCACGCGCTTGGGTAGGGCCGCCGAAATCTCGGCCACGCTCAGCTTGCCGTCGCCGTTGGCATCAAACTTGCGCATCGTCTCGGCAGTTCGCCGGGCGTGCTCCGCCGGGCTCGGCGGGGCTTTCGCCTGGGCCACGGGCATTTGCTTTCGCGTCGCTTCGGGCACGATCGCGGCGTGGACGCGGCGCGTGGGATGTGCCGCCAACTCGGGCATGTCGCTTTCGCGCACCGGCACCAGGTTCAAAAACGCAATCGACATTTCGTCGAAGGTTTGCTCGCCCCAACGCACGCGCTTCGGCGGGTCGCTGGGGTTCAAGGGATTGTCGGCCGAATTATCGTGTACGCCGTCCAGCGTGATTTCCGTTCCCTTGGGCAACCGAATCGGCTCGGCAAACTGGTAAAGATCCTGCCAGTTGAAGTCCCAGTCGTCGATTTCCAGCAGCGGCCGCAGTTGGCCGTCGGGCAGTTTGGCCGTGATCTTGATCTGCTTGCCGATCATGTGCATGTGCGGAAAGATCCACAGCGCCTCCATGTCGATCGGCAGCGTACATGCGTCGTGCGTATGAAAAGCCTTCTCGCCCGGCGGGATGTCGATCTTGCGATCGATCAGCACCGCGTCCAATAGCGACCGCCGCGGCGGTTCGTCCGTGAAATAAAAGCCGACCGACGACTGCTCGACCTCCGGCTTGCCGCTGGGGTGCAGGTGCAACTGCAACACGAGGTCGGCCTTGTCCGGCCAGGCGAGCGAAAGGCCCGCGGCCAGCGGCACTGGCCGCCGGCCCGGCGCCCAAATCGACATGGGGCCCGGCAGCAGCCTGCCGGGCGGAGTCACCGCCACAAAGCCGGGCCCCGGCTCCGCGGCGTCGCGCTCGCGGGCTTTGCCGGTCGTGTCGTAATACAGGATCGAGTGGTGGACCACGCGGCGATTGCTGGGCCGGAACTCGGTCGCCCGCAGATACTTGCCCGGCGGCACGTGCAGGTCGAGCACCAGGTTCAGATAAATGTCGCGGCCCGACGCCGGCACCTTGAGCGGCTCGGACACTTGGACGATCAAATCCGGCGGCCCCAATTGCCAACCGTCGGCGAAGCTGGGGGCGGGCGGCAGATCGTGTGGGTCGCCCTCGGGAGAGCCTTGCCGCACCCATTGGCCGATCAAGGCAATTTCAGCGGTCGACAGCCGCCGGGCATTGGCAAACTGCCCGACCTCGGGCGCCGGCTTCCAGGGTGGCATCGCCCGCTGGGCCGTCACCGCTTGGATATGATCCGCGCGTTTGCTGACCTCCGCATAACTGAGCAGCGAGAAGGGAGCGACTTCGCCCGGCCGATGACAGCCGGCGCAATGCCGAAAGACGATCGGGGCGATGTGCTTATTGAACGTAACGGGCGGCTGGGGCCTCGCCGGCGCGTGTTCAGCAGCGAGCAGCCGGCTGCCGGCCA
>DATCFX010001391.1:0-4574 GCA_036509275.1 Pirellulales bacterium
CCGCCTCCCATGCCACCTCCCATGCCACCTCCCATGCCGCCCATCGCACCGCCCCCCGGAGCGCGCCGCCGCGAGGGGAGTCCGTTTTTCGCGGTGTCGCGGAACTGCTGCTCCCGCGCGGCCAGGTCCTGGTCGTACGTCCGAGGCCGTAGCGAAGCGAACAGCTCGGGCACGACCACCGGCCGATCCAGGTAAAGCGGCTGATAGAGATCCATCACGAAGGAAATCGGGCGACCACTCACCAGCGTCAATGCCACGTCGTGCCAATCGTTTTCCGTGGTATTTTCGACGATCGCCCAGCCTTGCAGGAACGGCGGTTTTTCGTCGTCGAGCACTAGCCGGTAGCTGGTCTTCCAGATCGGCGCTTCTTGAACGTAGCCGATCCTGACCGGCCGTTTGCCGTGGCCGACAAACTGGATTTTCACGGCCTTCTTGTCGGCATCTCCGTGGTCTCCGGCGAGCAAGGCCAATGCCTGTTCGAGTTCGCTGTTGAGTTTTTCGTTGAGCAGCCGAATCTCCGATACGCTGTCGAGAGGGACGCTGCGCAGGCCGGTCGCGGTCAGTAAGTTGAGCATCTCCTGCTCGACCACCTGGTCCTTATTGACCCGCACCTGGCGGCGTTCAACTCCCAAGATTTTGCCGGTGGTCGTGGTCGGAGCTTGCAGCTGAACCTTTTCGCCGCGAACCTGCCGCAGCAAATCGGCGATCGTCGGTTCGCGCGTGAGGTCGATCGTGAAGGTGCGCAAGATCCTGGCCGCCGGCGTTTTCGACCCATATCCGACCGCCTCGACCTGTCCTCCGCCGAAATCCTGCAGGACCAGACTCTTGAGCAGATCATTCACCTGCTCGACGTTGAACTTGAGTTCGAGCTGTTGCTCTCCGTTCACCTCGCCCAAGTGCTCGAAGTAACCGACCCCCGAGTTGAACAGGACGACTTTAGTCAACGGCACGTCGGTCGCTTCGGCCACGGCGATGGACGCCAGGATGGCAGCCCACGCGCAAGCCTGGCAGAGGGCAAGGACCAATCGGTTTCCCACGGTCGGACGTCGGCGCATGAAGACACCTCCTACAAAAGCCCAGCGGCGAAGTGAAAGAGCATTCCGGAAGTGGTACCGGTCGTCCAGCGGTCGTGCCGCCGAACTCAAGCTAATCTGCGGCAAGGCCCGCGTAAATCGATATTGCGCCGGTCGGCCGGGGCAGGTCCGGCCGGCTTGCGGCATCCGCCGAATCGGCATAGGCTGGAATCTGGCTGGCCACGACGCGTTTCGCCGAGAGGGATGTGCCATGTTCGAGCTTCATTGGCGCCAATGGGGCGTGGGAATGTTTGTCGCGTGGTGGGGCCTTGTCGGCGCTCCCGTGTGCCACGGACAATCGGTCGAGTCCGGCAATCGAAATCTGCAAATCGAGCGAACCGTCGACCGCGCCTTGGAGCGGCCGGTCGATTTCAGTGTCCGCGGCATGTCGCTGCGCGATGCCGTGCGCGCGCTTGGGCAGGCGTGCGGAGTCAACTTTATGCTCGACAAAAGGGCGTTGGAGGAAGCGGGCATCGGGGAAGACGAGGAAATCGAGGCCGCGGTGCAGGGCAATTCCGCCGACGCGGCCCTGGTCGTGATGTTGCGGCCGTTGGAATTGACCTGGGTGGTGCGCGACGGTCAGGCGGTGGTCACGACCGTGTCCGTCGCCGAAACCGTGATCGATACGCGAATCTATCCGGTTTATGACCTGGTCATCGCTCACGATGAGCAGGGCGCCTATGCCGATTTCGACTCGCTGATCGAAGTCGTGACGTCGAATATCGCACCCACGACGTGGTCAGAAGTCGGCGGAGCGGGAGGCATCAAACCGTTCTTCAATTCGCAATCGATCGTCGTCTCGCAGACGCGCGATGTCCACCGGGAAATCGAAATGCTGCTGGCCGGGTTGCGGAGTGCTCGCGACGTGCAGGGGCTCAACCGTCGCGCTGCATCCGTACCGCAATCGGCGCCGTTCGATGCGCCGCCGGCGGCTTCACCAGCCCGCGCCGGCTCGCTGCCCGTGACCTCGCAACCGGCCTCGCTCTCACCGGGGTCACGGCTTGTGCGCGTCTATGAATGAGCGTCACAAATGCTCCCGGCCCCCGGTTGCCGGCGGGGGTCGCGTGTGGCAACATGCTCTTTCGCTGGAGCGCATTCCCCGTCACGCTTGCCGCAAGAAGGTGTTGTATGGCCGCATTCGCCGAAATCAGCAAGATCCGCTTCGAGGGTCCGAAATCCAAGAACCCGCTCGCCTTCCGCCATTACGACGAAAACGAAGTCGTGGAAGGCAAGCCGATGAAGGAGCACCTGCGCTTTAGCGTGGCCTATTGGCATACCTTCCGCGGGACGGGCAGCGACCCCTTTGGACCCGGCACCATGCTGCGGCCGTGGGAAGCGGCCAAGGACTCGGCCGAGAACGCGGTGGCCCGCTCGGGCGTGGCCTTTGAGTTCATCGAGAAGCTGGGCGCCCCGTTCTATTGCTTTCACGATCGCGACGTGGCTCCCGAGGGGGCGAGCCTGGCCGAGACCAACAAAATCCTCGACGCCGTGGTCAAGGCGCTCAAGGAGCATCAGCAGCGGACGGGCATCAAGCTGCTGTGGGGCACGGCCAACCTGTTCAGCAATCCGCGTTTCATGCACGGCGCGGCCACGAGCCCCAATGCCGACGCCTTTGCCTACGCGGCCGCGCAGGTGAAAAAAGCCCTGGAGGTGACCAAGGAACTGGGCGGTCAGAACTACGTGTTCTGGGGCGGCCGCGAAGGCTACCAGACCTTGTGGAACACCGACATGAAGCGCGAGCTGGACCACCTCGCCGCCTTCATGCACATGGCCGTCGACTACGCCAAACAAATCGGCTTCACAGGCCAGTTCCTGTTCGAGCCCAAACCCAAGGAGCCGACCAAGCACCAGTACGATTTCGACGCGGCGGCCTGCGCCAATTTTCTGCGGGCCTACGGGCTGGTCGATCACGTCAAGCTGAACATCGAGACCAACCACGCCACGCTGGCCGGCCACACGATGCACCACGAGCTGGACTACGCCGGCATGCAAAACCTGCTCGGTTCGATCGACGCCAACACGGGCGACTTGCTCTTGGGCTGGGACACCGACCAGTTTCCCACCGACATTTATCTCACCACGCAGTGCATGCTCGCACTGCTCAAGTACGGCGGCGTAGCGCCGGGCGGCATTAACTTCGACGCCAAGGTGCGGCGCGAGAGTTTCGAGCCGGTCGATTTGTTCTACGCTCATATCGGCGGCATGGACGCGTTTGCGCGCGGGCTGAAAATCGCCGTTGCGATCCGCGCCGACGGGGCGCTGGAGAAAATTGTCAAGGACCGCTACAGCTCGTGGACCAGCGGCATCGGCGCCGAGATCGAAGCCGGCAAGACCAGCTTCGGCTCGCTCGAAAAATACATGCTCGCCAAGGGCGACATCACGCCAAACACGAGCGGCCGCCAGGAGCTGCTCGAGAATTTAATTAACACGTATTTGTAGTCGTGGGCCATCGTGTGGTTGGTTCCAATGGCGCCGCCCCTGGCCTTTGTGCGGCGCTTGGATGCCTTGAACGAGCGGATGGCCGAGGTCGGTGATTCATGAATGAACGACCCATAGAAGCCGGCGGCAATGGATTGCGCCCCTCGGAACCGTTTGTGCGGCGAATTCGGATTCGCAATTTCAAAAGCATCGCGCTGTGCGACGTCGAACTAAAGCGGCTCACGGTGTTGGTGGGTCGCAATGGCTCAGGCAAGAGCAATTTCCTGGATGCTTTGCGGTTTGTGGTCGATGGCCTCCAGTCGTCGCTGGACCACGCGCTCAAATCGCGCGGGGGTATCGACGACGTGCGCCGGCGAAGCACGGGGCATCCACGGAACTTCTCGATCGAGCTGGAGATGAATCTCGGCCCGCACATCGCAAACTACGGTTTCGAAATCGCAGGCCGGGCAGGCGGCGGATTTGTCGTCAAAAAAGAGCGACTGAAGATTGTCGACATGGGCAGCCGCCCCGTCGCCCATTACCGGACTGAAGACGGAAAACTGATCGACGCATCGCAAAAAAACATGCCGCCGACGGCTCCGGACCGGCTGTACCTGGTGAACGCCGCCGGATTGCCAGAGTTTCGTGGCGCGTACGACGCGCTGCTCGCGATGGGCTTTTATAATTTGAACCCGCAAGCGATGAAGGAAGTGCAGAGCGCCGACGCGGGAGAGCTATTGCACCGGGACGGAGCGAACATCGCCAGCGTCATCGGCCGGGTCGGTGCGGAAAAACCTGAAATCAAGCAGCGCATCAAGGACTACCTGGCCAAAATCGTGCCGGGAATCTCGGACTTCAGCCGGGTTACGCTCGGCCCGCGCGAGACATTGCAGTTTCGGCAGAAGGTCGTCGGGTCGGAAAGCCCCTGGAAGTTCTTTGCCAACAGCATGTCCGACGGCACGCTAAGGGCGCTCGGGATCCTAGTCGCGGTGATGCAGGTTGCCGGGCGGCAAAATCCGGTCCGATTGGTGGGCATCGAAGAGCCGGAAACGGCCTTGCACGCGGCTGCGGCAGGTGCCCTGG
>DATCFX010001392.1:0-10670 GCA_036509275.1 Pirellulales bacterium
GCCGCGTTTGGGCGCTCACCGGCTCCGCGATCAAGCCGGCCCGGACGAGGAAAGCCAACGTCCGCTCGACCTTTTCCTCCGGCGGCAACTGCTGCATGTAATAGTCCTGGAAGGCCCAGAGTTTTTTCGGGTCGAAGCTGGCCGGCGCCTTAGTGACCCGCTCGAGCGAAAAATTGTCGATCATCTGCTGGCGTGAAAAGAACTCGGTCTTGTCATCCAGCGACCAGCCCAGCAGCATGAGATAGTTGATAATCGCGTCGGGCAGGTAGCCGACTTGTTCGTAGAAGTCGACGATCACGGGATTGAACGTGTCAGCCGTGGTCGCCAGCCCCAGCGCCTGGGCGATCGCCAGGCCATGCTCGTTCACCAGGGCGAAATCGCGGTTCTTCAGATATTTGTCGAGCTTGCGCTTGCTGAGCTTGTTCTTGCTGCCCGGCTCGGCCACGTAGGGCAGATGGGCATACTCGGGCAGCGGGTAGCCCAGCGATTGGGCAATAAACACCTGCCGCGCGGTGTTCGACAGATGCTCTTCGGCCCGAATCACGTGCGTAATCTGGAAATCGAAATCGTCGACAACGCTGGCCAGGTGATACAGGCAGGTGCCGTCGGCCCGTTGAATGACGTGGTCCTGCTCGCGGGCCCAATCGAAATCAACTTCGCCGCGAACCAGGTCGCGCAGCCGCAGCGTGCCTTCGCGCGGCATGCGCAGCCGCACCACGCCCGAGCGGC
The DNA here is from genome assembly GCA_036509275.1 of Pirellulales bacterium. Lineage (GTDB taxonomy): Bacteria > Planctomycetota > Planctomycetia > Pirellulales > PNKZ01 > DATATB01. Next base: position 730 of record DATCFX010001392.1, read on the forward strand.
CTTCGCGCTCGAAGCGCAGGGCATCTTCGGCCGTTTCGGCCATCCAGCGGCGGCTGTACAAGAACGGCCGCTTCTCCGCTTGGGCCAGTTCGCGTTCGGCTTGCAGTTCTTCGGGCGTGGCGAAATCGCGATATGCGAAACCGCCGGCCAGCAGCTTGCCGACCGCCTGCTGGTAGGCCGGCAGTCGCTGCGATTGATAGTACGGCGCGTACGGGCCGCCCATCTCAGGGCCTTCGTCCCAGTCGAGCCCCAGCCAGCGAAAGCCGTGCAAGATGGGCGCCAAGGCCGCGTCGACGTTGCGCTGCTGGTCCGTATCGTCGATCCGCAGCAGGAACTGGCCGCCATGCCGCCGGGCAAACAGCCAGTTGAACAGCGCGGTGCGGACGCCGCCAATATGCAGATAACCGGTCGGACTGGGTGCAAAACGAGTACGGACCATGGCGCCGCGTGGGGAAAGGAAGGTTCGAACCGAAACCGCAAGGTTACCCGCCCGGGCGGCGATACGGAATGGGGGGCGGCTCGGGCCAGCGGCCGGTATTTTTTGCGAGCGGGAGGCGCGAGCCTCCCGGTAATATGCGGCCGCGACGTGGCGTCCAATCACCGGGAGGCTCGCGCCTCCCGCTCGCCAGCCGGCTTAGCGATCAGTCCAGTTCGCCGCGGCGCTGTTTTTCCTTTTGGCGACGCAGGGCCTTGCGGTCGGCCTTGGCCAACTTGCCGCCGGCGGGCAAATCCTCGGCCTCGTCGATGCGATGACGCTGGGGGCGGGCGCGGCGCGTGCCACGCTCGGGGAGATCGTCTTCGTAATCATCGTCGACCGCTTTTGCGGTGTCAGCCTGTGCGGACAACGAAGCTGGCGGCTGGGCCACCGGGTCGAGATCGCTGCGCTTCGCCGCTTGGGCCGCGGCTTCCAACTTGCTCTTGCGCTTGGCCGACTGGTCGGCCTCCGCGGCATCCGCCCGCCCGCGCGATGGCAGCGCACCCTGGGCTTCGAGGATCACGTACCGGGCGTGCAGCGCCATCGCTACGAGCAACAGCAGATCGCCCAGCATTTCGCAGCCTTGTTCGACCATCACCCCGCGCATGCCGGTCTGCGGCATGATCCATTGCAGCTGCGCGACGATGGCCGTGGCAAACGCCGCTGCCGCGCCGGCCAGCGCCGCGCGCGAGGCCCGGCAAGGCCGCATTTCCAGCAGCAAACGCACGCCGATCGTGCCTAGCACCAACAAGTAGCCGGCGACCCAGTACACCGAGCCATCGCCCATCAGCCGGCGGCCCGTCACGGCGGTCATGAATTCCTTGAAGCCCTCGTGCAGGCTCGCGCCTTCGTCCAGGCTCATCATCAGCCAACAGGCGGCGGCCCACAGCCAGACCCGATAGCGGGCGTGGTAATCATCCAGCCGGTGGCGGCGAACCGAATACACCAACAAGGCCACCCCGCTGGCAGCGGCCAGCAGCGCGCACGAGAACCATGCGGCCAGCCCGCCCTCGCCGTCCAGATCGAAGGCCGCGACGCGGCCGCCGTGCGTCATGCCGATCAACTGCGGCATCCAGGCATAGAGCACTTCCAGCCCCGCGATCAGGACCAGGCCGAGCAGCACGAGCAGGCCCAAGGTGCTGTAATGCTTGGGCACCAGGTCGGTCACACGCGGTTGCCGATCCAGGCACGAGCCGTCGCCGTAAGGCGCGCTGCCGGCCCGTTTGCGCGTAGCTGCTTTTGCCGGGCGGGCTGCGGCCGGGCGCGCGGCGGGCGGATCAGCGTTTGGCGTGCTGGCGCTCATTGCGTCTTCGGTAATCAACCGCCGGCGGCGGTCGCCATGTTGCCCGTGACGAAGTATCTGCATGGCTTAATCGCGGAGGCGGATCAGAGCGATAGAACGGATTTCGCGCAACGCAGACCGAGGCAAACCGCACATGCGCGACAACGGCGGCAGCGGGCCGCTGGCAGCCCACAGTCAGGCGGCCACTGACCGGCGGGGCCAAAGCGTCTGTCCTTCGACTTCGGCATTTCCGCCGGCTCGACTCCACAAGCGGGCACGCTAGCGCGCCCTAAGCTGCCCTCAACCGGAATTCGCCGCAGCTTCTCCCATTCCACATGACAGCTTGGTAGCGGAATTCGTAAGAATTCCGAAACCTCGTGCGAGGCGCCGGAAGTCTCACGACTTCCGCTACGAAACGCCAAGCCGCATTGACCCAAGTTAGTCAGCCAGATAAGTTTGCCCCGCTCATGCCGGCGGTCGCGCGGGACGGCCGCGTGACTTTTCGAACCGTGCTCGGCTCCCTCTGCACCGCTAGCACTATGAAGCATCTCAGTGCGGTTTCGATCGTGCTGCTCCTGGCGGCCGGTTCGGCCCTGGTGCAAGGCTGGCTGATCACGCATGCCACCGTCCCGGCGGCCGATTCGGTCGGCTTCGTGAGCCTTGCGCAAGCGTTTGCGCGCGACGGACTACCGGCGACGTTGCACAAAGATCGTTCGCCGCCACTTTATCCCATGCTGGTCTGCGCGAGCCACTGGGCCTTGAGCCGCTCGGGCTCCATCGCGGAAAGCGATTGGGGCACCGCGGCACAAGTTGCCGCGGCTGTGCCCTTGGCCCTGGTCATGGGCCTGAGTTGGCTGCTTTTTCGACGTTCGGTGCCAACCGCGGCGGCCATTCTGGCGGCAGGTTTTGGCTGCGTGCTCACCGTGCTCGCCAGGCTGGGCGCCGATGGTTTGAGCGATAGCACGCACTTGGCGTTTCTCACCATCGGGCTTGTACTTCTGGCCGCCGCACTCGATCGCGATGCGCTGGCGAAAGTGTTTTCATGGTCCGCCGCCGCGCGCCTGTTTGCCGCGGGGATCGCGCTGGCCTGCGCCCAATTGACGCGCGTGGACGCCGCCATCGTAATTCCGGCACTGGTCATCGGACTGGCGATCGAAGCGTGCTGCTTGAAACGAGTTCCTTTGCCCCGCGCTCTGTTGTCGTGCGCGAGCGTGGTGGCTGGATTCCTATTCGTGGCGGCGCCGTATCTGATCGCCAGCCAACCTGCCAGCCCGGCCGAGGCCGTGGCTCGATTGTGGGGTCTGCGCGGACCTGGCGAACGCGTACCGCTGAATCTCGCGGCCGGCGATGCCGCCACGGCACAGCGGGCGCCCAAACCCCAGTGGCGGTTGGCCAATGGGCAGCCGATGGCCTTCGGCCGCAACGACCCGACCCAATCGATTCGCTTCCGTGGTCGGCCGGCGGCCTGCGTGGAATTTATCCGCGAGGTGGCGCAGTCGCTGAATTATTTACTGGGGCCGTTGGCCTTGGCCGGCTTGTGGTTTTGGCGGTCGAAAATCCGCCGACCGATCGATCTGTTCTTGGTTTTGCTGGTGCTGATCCACGTCAGTTGCGCGCTGGCGGTGGCCATGACGCGGGGATATCTTGCCGGCCGGCACGTGCTGCTGATCGTGTGGCTGACGCTGCCGTGGGCCGGCCTGGGAGTTTGCCGGCTGGGGCAACTGGCGGCCGCGTGCGCCGCGCGCTGGCTGCATCGGCCGCAAGCGGCATTCTGGGAGCCGGCCGCGACGCTCGGCCTGGCGGCCGCGGTGGGTGCCGGATGCTTGGCGACGACGCTGGTGCCGCTGCACAGCAGCCACTCGGGCCACCAGCGGGCGGTCGAGTGGCTGGCGTCCCAAGGCGACGACGGAGCCGTGCTCGACAGCGCAGGCTATACCGCGTTGTACTCCGGCCGCAAGACGTATCGCTACGCGGCCGCCGCCGATGCCTTGCGCGACCCGGAATTAGCCTACCTGGTGATCGAGCGCCGCGAGCTGACGGCCGACACACCGCGCGGCGCGACGCTGCGCGAACTGCTCGGTCAGTTTGCCGAGCCGGAGGCCATCTTCGCGCCGCCGGCGGTCAAAGCCCCGACGCGCACCGTCCTCTTGTTCCGCTGGCGGCCCTGGGAATTTGCCCATCATTTGCGAGGAAATCATGCGCGATAACGTGCGGGCGTTTGTCGAAATTGCCGCGCAGACGTTCGATCTCGACGGGCCGGTCTACGAGTTCGGCTCCTACCAGGTCGAAGGGCAAGAGGGCCGCGGCGACTTACGCCCGCTGTTTCCTGGCAAACGCTATATCGGCTGCGATATGCGTGCCGGTCCGGGCGTGGACCGCATCGAGGACTTGGCGCGGCTCAAGCTGCCCGACGAATCGGCGCAGACGATTGTCTGCGTGGAAACGCTCGAGCACGTTTTCGAAGTGCGCCGCGCGATCGACGAGATGTTGCGCGTGCTGGCCCCCGGCGGGGCGCTGGTGATCAGCGTGCCGCTCGATTTTCGGGTCCACGACTTTCCCAGCGATTATTGGCGGCTGACCCCGAGCTGCCTGTCGCGGCTCTTGACGCCGCTGGCCGGCACGATCGTCGGCTGGCAAGGCGTCGAGGATTACCCGCACACGGTGTTTGGTATCGGCGTCAAGGGGCCGGTCGACCAGCGCTTCGTGACCGGTACCCAGCATTTCGTCAGCCGGATGGATCGCTGGCTGGAACTGGCGAGCCGTCGGGTGAGCTGGCGCCGGAAGCTCAAACGCTGGACCGTCGGCCGCTTGCGCAGCAAAGGCGAACGGCGCCGCGAGCGCGATAATTATCGCGCCCAGTTCCTGGTGCAGATGCCGCACACGCCGCACTGGAAAAAAGCCATGCTCTCAACCGACGCCGCCGATCAGCAAACAGCCTGAAACGCCAGGCTGGCGGCCGGCCGCGTGCGCTACTGCCGCTTCCGGTGGGAGAGTTTCAGCGGTTGATCTGGATGCCGGCGGATCGGGGTGCGCTGCCCGAGGCGCTCGGGGATTAGAAGCCCGGCCGGTCTTGCGAGATCCATTCGCTGACGGTCTGCGGACCGGTTTTCTTCTTCGGCTTGGGCTTGAACAGCGAGCCGAGCATGCCGGGCCGCTTTTTTGCACTGGTGTTGGTCACCGGCGGCGCCTGGCTCCAAGGATTGTGCGTCGTGGGATTGCCGCTGAGTTTGTCGCGCAGCGGCTTGAAGGTCAGGACATTGACCGTATTGGTCACGGCTCGGCGGGCCGGGCTGGGCTGCCGGGCCGCGCTCCAGCGGTATCGGTCGTTGACGGGCGACCACAAGTGCTTGGCGCTGGCGCCCGGCGACCGCTTGGCGGCTGCGCGATCTGCCTGGCTTGCCGAGTCGGCCGTTTTTTGCAGCCTTGCCGCCTGCTTGGCGGCCGACTCAGGCTTTCGGGTGTTGGCCGACTTTTTGGTTTCGCCCGACTTCGGAGCGAGGACGGTCGATTTGCCCGCCGACGGATCAGCCGTCTTGGCAAATGGATTCCAGGCCCAAGCTGGCTCGGGAGCCAGCAGCGAGATCGCCACCACGACCGCCAGCGCGGCCGCCGCGCAATTGCCGATCCGTTTCACGGCCCAACTCCTTTTGGCCAATTCCAGGCCCGCGTCGCTCACCAAAAACTCGTCAAAACAAAGCTTTTTGGGCTGGGAGTGTGCCAGAACGGGCCGCACCGGTCCAGGCCATTTTGCGGCGCCCAAGCCAGGCGCCGGCAGCCGGAAGAATCGATAAACCGCTTGCGGAATGCAATTTGCGTCAGCGGCCGCCACGGCCAGCTCCTTCTTTCACGCCTGCCGCGCAGCTAAAATCAGGGCACGCCAGGCGGTGCGGCCGGGAATAATCGGCGCGCTTCTGGCCTCTTTAAGGCGGGGCAAAGACATGGTGGCGGACCAAACCCCTGAATTGACCCAGCTCGTGCATGAGCATCACGCGGCGGTGTACCGCTACGCCTATCGCTTGACCGGGTCGGTGCATGACGCAGAGGATTTGACGCAGCAAGCGTTTCTGGCAGCGCACCGCAAGCTCGACCAATTGCGCGAGCGGCAGCGAGCTGGTAGCTGGCTGTGCAGCATCCTGCGCAATGCCTGGCTCAAGGCCCAGCAGCGGCGCACGCCCGCGGCTGCCAGCAGCCTGGAGTTGGACTTGCAGAATCTCGTCCACGCGCGCGATGAATCCACGCCCATCGATCGGGAGCAATTGCAGCGCGGACTCAACGATCTACCGCCGGAATTCAAGGTTGTCTTGCTGATGTTTTATTTCGAAGGCCTGTCGTATCGGGCCATCGCCGAGCAACTGGCCGTGCCGCTGGGCACGGTCATGAGCCGGCTGGCACGCGGCAAGGCACACCTGCGGAAACGGCTCGAGCCGGCAATGCTGGCAACGGCAGACCAAGGACGGTAAACCCATGGACGTATCCCCCTCCGGCGACCGTACTGGCCCACCCGGCAATCCTGCCGGTGATTCGCAGCCCTTGAGCCTGGCTGTCCCGGCGAACTCCACGCCAGCCGCTGGGCCGGCCGAAGCGATGCTTTCCGTTGATACCGGCTGGGATCATGCGCTGGCTGCTGCCATGCACGACGTCCCGCTGCCACCGGGCCTGTCCGCACGGCTACTGGCCCGGCTTCCGCAGCCAACGGCGGCAGCCGATCGACGTTCTGCGGGGCGGTGGGGTGCCGGCCGGCGGCGCTGGCTGCAAGCGGCCGCGGCGAGCCTGGCCTGCGCGGCTTCGCTGCTCGTGGCGATCCTGTTTTTCAATCAGACCGCGCCGGAAATGGGCAGCGAGTCGGTGATGGAGTCCGTCCGCGCCTGGCACAACCACCAGGCCGCGGCGGGGCCGCTCAACCAGGAAGCGCCGCCGGAGGATTATTCGACCGGCAGTTTTGTCATGCCCGGCTGCGTGGCCGGCTGGCGCCGCTTGCCGGCTCCGCTGTTGGGCCGCGACGGCGTGGCCTACCAACTCCTGGGGCCGCATCAAAACCGAGCGACCCTGTACGTCCTGGATTTCGACGGCCCGCGCAGTGCCCCCCGGCTGATGGTCAACACGAGCTCGCCGCTGGGAAACCTGTTGACGACCGACGGCCAGACCAGTTCCACCTGGACCGACGGCGTGCGGCTGTACGTGCTCGTGGCCGACGGCAACGAACAGGATTTCCGCGCGCTAGTCCGCGCCCCGCGCTCGATGGCGTAGTTAAGTGAAAAGTGAAAAGTGAAAAATAAGCGGACCCATCGCCGCATCTGTTCTCGTCGTGTCTTCCACTTTTCACTTTTCACTCTTCAATCTGTCTTTTTCCATGCCCACCGCCGCCCACTCTCTCGCCGGCCTCTCCGCCCTGGTCACTGGTGCCACCAGCGGCATCGGCCGGGCGACGGCACTGGCATTGGCCGCCGCCGGGGCCAGCGTGCTCGTGCATGGCCGCCGCCCCGAGGCGGCTGAGGCTGTCGCGGGAGAGGCGCGGGCGTCCGGCATCCAGGCCGACGTCCTGCTGGCCGACGTGACCGATCCGACCGAGTGCGAGCAGCTCGTCGAGCGGGCCTGGCAATGGCGCGGCAGCCTCGACATCTGGGTCAACAACGCGGGCGCCGACGTGCTCACCGGACCGGCTTCCGGCTGGACTTTTGACCGCAAACTGGCCCTGCTGTGGCAGGTGGACGTATGCGGCACGATGCACCTTTCGCGGCTGATCGGTGCGCGGATGCGAGCGCGCTCCGCCGGCGCGATTATCAACATGGGGTGGGATCAGGCCGAGTGCGGCAGGGCGGGCGACAGCGGCGAACTGTTTGCCGCCACGAAGGGGGCCGTGATGGCCTTTTCCAAAAGCCTGGCGCAGTCGCTCGCGCCGCACGTGCGGGTCAACTGCGTGGCGCCCGGCTGGATTCGCACCGCCTGGGGCCAGGAAGCCTCCGAGGCCTGGCAGCAGCGGGCCCGCCGCGAGTCGCTGCTGGAGCGCTGGGGCACGCCCGAGGACGTGGCCCGTGTCGTGTGTTTCCTCGCATCGCCGTCGGCCGGCTTCATCACCGGGCAGGTGCTACCGGTCAATGGCGGCTTGCGTCGGGCGTAAGCTCCGCGTAAGGATCGACCGAAGAATAACTTCTCCGCAACCCCTCTCCCCTTGCGGGAGAGGGCAGGGTGAGGGGCCGGGAAAAACCGAAGTTATCTTTCGGTCGATCCTAAGCATGCATTATGCCGCGTGAGCACATCCATTTCGTAACCGGCCGGCTGGCGGAGTTTTCGCTGCGCCACACGCTCGACGAACTGGCGCCGCGGGCCGGCTTCGATTACTCGCTCAGCGTGCTGGGGATCACGGTCGCGGCCCTGATGACGCCCGCGTGGGTCGCTCGCAAGCTCCGCGTGCCGCCGGAGGCCACGCGCGTAGTGGTGCCCGGTTATTGCCAGGGCGATCTGGCGCCCCTGGCCGCGCTAGCCGGCGTGCCGGTCGAGCGCGGGCCGAAGGACTTGCACAACCTGCCGGAATTTTTCGGCCAGCAATCGCGCCACGCCGCGACGCTCGACGCCTACGACATCGAAATCCTGGCCGAAATCAATCACGCCCCGCGGCTCGAACTGGATGCGATCCGGCGCATGGCGGCCGACCTGGCAGCCCAAGGGGCCGACGTCATCGACATCGGCTGCGATCCCGGCGGCACGTGGCAGGGCGTGGCCGACGCGGTCAAAGCGGTGCGCGACGCCGGACTTCGCGTGTCGATCGACAGCCTCAACCCGGCCGAGATCGCCCCGGCCGTTCGGGCTGGCGCCGAACTGGTGCTTTCGGTCAATTCCTCGAACCGCGAGCACGCGGCCGATTGGGGCTGCGAAGTCGTTGTTGTGCCCGACCTGCCGGAGACGCTGGCTGGCCTCGACGAAACCATCGAACTGCTAGCCAGCGCGGGAGTGCCGCTACGGATCGATCCGGTGCTCGAACCGATCGGCTTCGGGTTTGCCCGCAGCCTGGGGCGCTATCTGACTGTCCGCGAGCGTTATCCCGATGCCGAAATGTTGATGGGCATCGGCAATCTCACCGAGCTCACCGATGCCGACTCCGCGCCGATCAACGTGCTGCTATTGGGCTTTTGCCAGGAGCAGGGCATTCGTAGCGTCTTGACCACCGAAGTCATCAATTGGGCTCGCACCAGCGTTCGCGAGTGCGACCTGGCGCGGCGGCTGGTGTACTATGCCGTACACAGCCACTCGCTGCCCAAGCGGGCCGAGCCGCGGCTAGTGATGCTCCGCGATCCGAAATTGCTCGGCTACAGCCCGGCCGAGCTGGACCGGCTGGCCGAGCAAGTGCGCGATCATAATTACCGCGTGTTTGCCGAGGGGGGCAAGCTGCACCTGATCTCCGCGAATCTGCATCTCACAGGCACCGATCCTTTCGAGCTGCTCGCGGAACTTCAGGCGACCGGGCCCAAAAATTTCGACCCAGGCCACGCGTTTTACTTGGGCTACGAAATGGCTAAGGCCGTCACGGCCTTGACGCTCGGCAAGCAATATCGCCAGGACGAGGCCCTGGATTGGGGCTTCCTCACGCGGCCCGAGATTTCGCATCGCCCGCGAAAGGTGGATCTTGCCGCGGGCCCGGACGAGCCCGAGGAGCGGCCATGAGCCAGCCGCAAACCGCACCCCAGCGGCCGGAGCCGGCCGATTTTCCGCTCGTGGCGGCTTTGCCGCCGGAGATCGACGCCGAGCAGGCCTTCCTGCGGCTGGCCGATCGGCCGCATTGTTTGTTTTTCGACAGTGCTCGGCGCGATCCCGTCTTGGGACGCTATTCGTTTGTCACGGCCGATCCCTTCGATTTTTTGGAAGTTCTGCCCGCGGCAGCCCAGGCTCACGACCGCGTTGACGCGCTGGACTTGCTGGCCGAGCGGATGCGGGATTTCGTCGGTCCGTCGTTGGCCGGGCTGCCGCCTTTTCAGGGCGGCGCCGCCGGGCTGGTGAGCTACGACCTGGGGCGGCAGCTCGAACGGTTGCCGACGCCGGCCATCGACGAGTTTGCCATGCCGGCGCTGGCGATGGGACTGTACGACGTGGTCGTGGCGTTCGATCACGGGCTGTCGCAAGCCTGGATCCTATCGCAAGGCTGGCCCGAGCGCGACCCCGACCGCCGCCGGCGCCGCGCGCAGGATCGGC
>DATCFX010001393.1:0-3540 GCA_036509275.1 Pirellulales bacterium
CGTCTCGGTATCGAGCACCGGATCGTAAGCCCGCAGCGACAGGCGAAAGCCGCCCTTGCCGCTGGGCGAACCGTGGCAGGCGCCTTGGTTGCAACCCTGTTTAGTCAAAGCCACCAGCGCGCCGTAGTTGAACGACACCGGGTCGGCCGCCTGCTGGCCGCTCACGCGGACCGGCACACGCAGCGTGTAGCCGCCCACGGTGACGCTCAGATGCGTCTGACCGTCGGCCAGCGGCCGTACCACGCCGTGCTCGACGGCCACGATGCCGGAATCGGCCGCCGTGATAGCCGCGACCCGCGTGAGATCCTGCACCGTGCCACCGGCATACTGGCCGGTGACGACGACGTGCATTTCGCGCCGCGGGCTGGACAGGTCGATCGTCTGCGGCTCGACCTCGATCTTCTGCGGCTGGCCCACGACGATCGGCTCGAGCTTGACGTCGCTCGAGGCCTGGACCGGCAAGGCGGCCGGGCCGAGCCCGAGCCATGCCAGGGTACACAGCACGGCGGCCGCCACGAGTTTGCGGCGGTTTCCGAGCAGGCGGCTTGCGAGGCGTTTCATAGGATCCTCCTACTGATGTTTCGCCACGGGGCGGGTCACGCGCAGCTCCAGCTTATCGATCACGACTTCGCCCGGTTGGTTCTCGAACGTGGCTTTGCCCACCAACCGCAAGGCATACGACGCCTCGGCCAGCGCGGCCGGGCCGGTGAATTCCAGCGTGGCCTCGGTCTTGCCCTTGGCGATCGACACCGGCTTGAGGCTGATGCCCAGCGGCAGCCCTTCGACCGTCAAGGTAATCGCGTCGGCAAACTTGCCCACGCGAGTCGCCTTGATCTTGAGCGAGGCCGTGCCGACGAGTTGCGGGTAGTTGATGGTCGTCGCATCGGGTTTGAGCTTGAAGAAGTCGGGCAGCACTTGCCCGACGCCGTACGCCAGCCAGCCGTCAAGGTCCGGCGGCAACGTAGCCAGGGCCGAGAGTGCGGCGTGCAGGGCCGCCGTGTTGCGGGCGACCGTCGAAAAGTCTTTGCCGTCGATCTTGGCCTGACCCACGATCTGACAGAGGCCGTGGCGGCCCGGCTCGACGCCCGGCGGCAGCGGCACGATGAACACGGCGTCCTTCTTGCCCGCGGCAATCGTTGTGGTCTGCGGCGCGAAGGGGAGATCCTTGCCGGTCAGCTTGAGCTCGATCGCACCATTGTATCCGCGGCGCACGGCTGCGACCTTGAGCGCCAGCACGCCCTTGTAAGGCACGCTGATTTTTTCGTCGTCGATCGACAGGCTGAAGCCGGGCTCATAACGCGAGAACTCGACGCGATACACCTGTTCGGGGCCGCCGCGGTTGAGCAGGTCTTCGACCATCAGCCGATAGGTGCCGTCGGCCGGGACCGTGTAGTCGATCGTCCCCTCTTCGCCGGCCGTGTCTTCGACCTCGGCCAGTTGCTTGCCGGCAGCATCGTAGAGCCGCAGAAACAGATCGGTGGGCACGCCGAGCGTGCGGGTTCGACCGACCAGCAGCCAATGCTCGCCCTTCTTTGCCTGGAAGCGGAAGTAATCGCGATCGTGGGGAACTTCGAAGCGGCCGTTGACCGCGCCCACCAGGTCGATCGGCGAAGCGGTTTCGAGCGAATTGTTGGGCTCGAACTCGATCTGTTCCGGCTGATCGCCGGCGGATACGACCAGCGGCGTCGAACCTGCGCCGCCCGCGTATTGGGCCGCCAGCCGCACGAACGGCAGCGGCGCCTTGACCGGCACCGCCACGGACAGCGGCGGCAGCGCGTCGAGCGTGCTGCCGACGACGCTCAGTTTGGCCGTCGCTCCCGACTGCACGCCGAGCGGAAACGTGGCGGTGGCCAGCGGAAAATCGCCCAGCCGCAGGCGGTAACGATAGTCGGCCCCGCCCTGGTAGCGAATGTCGCGCAGCTCCAGCAGGTAGTCGCCCGCATCCGCGAAAGTGTGGACGAACCGGCCGTCGGCGCCCAAGGCTTCGTCATCGTCGCTGTAGGCCAACTCGGCTTCGAGCGATCCGCTCGTGCGCAACAGCCGGATGACCGGATCCAGCGGCGAGCCGAGCCGCCGGGCCACCACTTCCACGGCGAGCCGCTGACCGCGCTCGGCACGAAAGCGAAAATAATCGTAACTCTCCGGCTCGGTCGCCCCCTCCAGGGCCACCGGCAAACTCAATGGCTGGGCCGTCTCGCGCGTTTTGTTGCCGCCCTGTTCGGCCAGCGTCGGCAAATCGTCGATCATCAACAGCCGCAGATTGCTGATGCCGCCGGTCGTCGCCAGACGAATGCCGTAATAGCCCAGCGGCGTGCCGCGCGGAATCGTCAGCCGCCAGCGGCTGACCGCGTCTGCCTTGTCTTTTTTGTCCGGCGGAACCGGCTTGGCTTCAGCACCGGGAAGATTGGTCCAGACGCCGGTGGCATCTGCAACGTGGGTGCCATGAAAGGCCAGGTCAATGGTCTCGCCCGACGCGGCGGCCGCCGGCAACAGGTAAGTAACCTTCGGCTCGCTGGCCCTCGGCCCGCCCTTCTTCGGCGCGGCACGTCCGCCGGCCGTGAGGGTCGAGAAGATCGCCAGCACCAAAGCTGCTGCACCGATACGTATCATCGCAGCTCGGCCCTCAAAGTCGGAAAAATATCAGACGGACGGTCGGGTGTGTGAGCGGGCAGTGCGAGCCCGATCCGAAGCAGCTTCTAACAGGCGGGAACAACCATCGGCATCACGGGCCAGGGGTGGGCTTGAAGGCTGCGTACGCCGATAGTCTCAGCGCAAACAGCCGATCAATCGGCGGCCGCTTATCCATGACCTTAACCCCTCGCAGCGGCAGTTGTCAATTGAATTTGGCGGCCGGTAGTCGCCTCGCTATATTGCCCGTATGGGCGAGACACCCCGCCGCCGTTGGTTCGGGTTCAGACTGCGGACGATATTCATCGTCACGACCGTCTTGTGCGCTCTGCTGCCGTTTGTTGCCTCGATGTATCGCGATTATCGGAAGCGGCAAGCATTGTTCGATGATTTGATTCAATCCATCTACGACGCTGGGTTGCCCTCGTCGGGAGTAGTGATTTACCCGCAGCCCGAGGGTTGCCCCATAAAAGAGCAGGGACCGCCCGTTGGGCGCGAAACGGAGGCTCCGATCAGATAGGCCACCCCGGCACGCGATCTTAGGATCGCCCGAAAAATAACTTCCGTTTTTCCCGGCCCCTCACCGTGCCCTCTCCCGCAAGGGGAGAGGGGCCGCGGAGAAGTTATTTTTCGGTCGATCCTTACGACACTTCCCGGCACCCGGAGGCGGCCCGAACCTGGCGTCCGAAATCCGTTAGCCAGAAATCCTATCTGTCAGCCAACGCGCAAACGCGGCAGCGCCAAAAGGAATGCCGGGGACCAATACGATCACCCAGACGACTATGACGCAGTCCACATAACAACGCCACCCACCACCAGACGGCGGAAACAGGGAGCCATCCATCAGCAAGCCGTAAAAGACTCCCAGCCCGGTTATGGCGATCGCGAAGACCGTGCATACGAGAATGGTTC
>DATCFX010001394.1:0-22388 GCA_036509275.1 Pirellulales bacterium
CCCGTGATCAACGTAACTTCGTATGCCATTTGGGGCGGACCCTTCGCAAAACCGAACTTTGTCCCGAACGCTAGCGGCTAGACGGGCAAAACTAACAAATGCCCCCCGCATCGTCAAACGCGGCGACAAATCGGTAGTATCTGAAAGCCTGTGTTGCCGGCCGCAGCATTAGTTATGGCCGTGCGTGTACAAGTCGGGTGGCGCTGGTACTGATGGGCCTCCATCGCGATCATAGCTGCGATCGCGTGACAGCGCGCTACGAATGAGCGAATAGCAGCCATACATGATTCCACCAAAAACCAAAGGGAACAGCACGCCGACAGGGACAAGCCCAGCCAGTGCGCACAACACGCCCACCACGGTTGCCAGCGCGATCGCGGTCGGCCACCTGAGCTGGCGGCGACGGGGTTTCTCGTCCATACGGGCAGTATAACGGGGACGATGCCCACGGATTTTCTTGGACCTTAGGCCAACAGCTCAGGTAGCCTCCCAGCCCGCGATAAGCTCCAAGGTCCGACGGGATGCCGTAGGCGTGCGCGCTGCGAGGCGGTGGATAGCGGCAGCATGGCGTGCTATCTCATTAGGCAGCTATGTTAAATCTTAGCTTGATCGGCGTAAGCTACTTCAGTCATTGCGCTTGCGCGATATTACTTGACAAGTGGCCGCTGTCCCGATTTGCCGTTCGGCACGGATGCCAAACGGTATCGGGACAATCACAAGCCAATGCTTGTTACTGCGATTTGCCGCAAAACTGGGCATGTTTCGCGGACCTCTTTTGGCGTAGAATAACGAGGCTAGAAACTTCTTAAAGGCTGATGCCTAGGAGGGGCGGTCAATTGCTGATGACGGTTCATTAGCCATCTCTCTTATACGCCGAAAGCTGCCGCCGCCAATGAAAATGGACAATCTCGCGCTCAGAACCGCCACGACCTTCGTAAACTCGTACACCCGCGAAGACGAGCTTATCGAGAAGCATGCGCAGGCGATGAAATGCCGAGACTGTGAGGCTTTTTTACAGCTTGGCATTGATGCCTTCAATTGGATTATCCGCGCCGACCAAATCACTCGTCAGGCCATCTACGAGGGCACGGCAGAATTTGACCACCCTTCGATCGAGAATGCCGTGCGCCAACTCTGCCACGCATGGCTTAGGCCTTGCGGCAGGGCCGAAGCCTGGGTTGCGGTCCAGCATTCCCGCAACTTTCGCGTGGATAACCTTGAGGCATTTCGTGCGTGCTGCAAGGAAATGCAAGCCATAGTCAAGGCCCAGGAACTCGGCGACGGCGAAGAACTGCCGCCCGTCCTAATTGACCTTTGCAGCAAGGCCATTGCGGAACACGTCAATGGCCAAACTGCCGAGTTCATTTAGAGAACGAAATAAGACCGCGCGAAGCTACAGGGAGCAATACGCTCAGCTTCCGGACGTAATAAAGAATCTCGTGCGCGGCGCATGCGCTCTATTTGATCGTGATCCCAAACACCCGTCGCTGCGCCATCATTCGCTAGCTCCCCGCAAGAAGGGCAACCACCTTCCGGAAAGTTTTTCTGTCTCGCCAACGGCGCAATACCGCGCAATATACGTGGTTCGGGACGGCGTCAACGTTTGGTATTGGATTGGAACCCATGCCGAATATGACAGATTCACTGGAGGCAAGTAGCCGAACCTCGTCGGCTGCTCTGTGTCTGTAACTGGCATGAGACTCGCCATTGATCTCACGTTCTCCGGTACAACGCCGGAGAGCGGCCCGCGCTTTGGCAGCGCAGGGACCTTATAAGCCCCGTTAGGGTCCGGCTTGCGCTGATTGGGTTCGATTCCCCCACTTTCCGCTTCAAGCCTTGCCGATGCACGCAAATCGGACCGCTCATCCGCCAGCGCGGGAGTCGTCGCTACGGCAAGTTCGAGAGATATAGAGATATTCCATCCGCGCGAATCTGCGCCAACAATCTGGGGGGGTGGAAGCAGGTCAGAATCCTGCGAGCCGCATTGGCCCTGACGCCGGCCACGCCCTTTTTGCAAGAACCGACTAGCGGTACTGGCAGAAAAGACGTTATATTCGGTGGACTGACCAGTCAGTCCCACTCCCGCGAGCCGACCCGTGAACCCTGAATCTACCGTGTCCGGTGTCAAAACGGATCGCTGCGCGGAACGCCGCGAAGAAATCCTCGACGCCGCTACCAAGCTGTTTGCCGAGCATGGGTACGCCGACACCGACACGCAGCAGCTCGCGGATAAACTCGGCGTCGGCAAGGGCACGCTGTACCGCTACTTCCCCAGCAAACGCGAGCTGTTTTTGGCAGCCGCCGATCGGGGGATGCGTAAGCTTTGCCAATATATCGATGCCAGCATCGCCGCCATCGAAGCCCCCCCCGACAAGATTGCCGAGGTCGTTCGCTCATACCTCACCTTCTTTGCCGAGAACCCCGAACTGTGCGAGCTGCTGATTCACGAGCGGGCACTGTTCAAGGACCGCAAGAAGCCCACCTACTTCGAACATCGCGAAGCGAACCGCGAGCGGCTGCGATCGCTCTATCGGGCGTACATCGCCGAAGGGCAGATCCGCGACATCCCGGTTGACCAACTGCTGGACGTGATCGGAGACCTGCTCTACGGCACGATGTTCACCAACTACTTCTCCGGCCGGCAGGTTTCGCCCGAGGAACAGGCCCGGGGAATTTTGGACATCTTGTTTCGCGGCATCCTCAGCGACGTAGGCAGGCAGCGGAGGCCGCCCGAATGATGATCCAACCTGTTAACACCGTTCGAGGCCGATCGCGTTTTATGCAGTACGTGCGTGCCTTGCACAAAGTAGTCCACTGCGTTGACATGGCTTGCGCCGGCATGGTTTGGGCCGGCATGGTTTGCCGCCGCCGGGGGCGGACCGTGGCTGCGGCCTGCGTTTTGGCAACCTGTCTTTGGGCGGCCGGATGCGATCAACCGCCGCCCGCGATGCCGCCGGCTACAGCGCCGGAAGTCGAAGTCTGCCTGCCCACCTACCGGCAGGTCACGGATCGCGAAGAGTTCACCGGCCAAACCGAAGCGGTCAAGACGATCGACATCCGGGCCCGGGTCACCGGCTACTTGAAATCGGTGCTTTTCAAGCATGGAGCCGAAGTCAAGAAGGGCGACTTGCTGTTCGAGATCGATCCGCCGTATTACGAGGCCGACGCCGAACGGGCAGCGGGCGTAGCGGCCGAAGCCGAGGCCAAGCTGCGGCGGTTGCGGCTCGACTACGAACGTGCCGAGAAGCTGCGCCCCAACGGCATCATTACCAAGGAGCAGTTCGACCTGGTATCGGGCGACGTGGCCCAGGCCGAAGCCACGCTGCGTGCGGCGCTGGGTTCGCTCAAAATCGCCCAAGTCAACCTGGGATATTGCGAAGTGCGGGCGCCGATCGACGGGCGCATGAGCCGACCCTACATCGATCCGGGCAACCTGGCCAAGGCCGACGACACGATCCTTACGCGGATCGTCAGCCAAAATCCGATGTGGGTCTATTTCGATCTCGACGAGCGCACGATGCTCCGCTTGCGCCGGCTGGTGCAGCATGGTTCGCTCGGCACGCCCGAGAGCGCCACGGTGCCGGTGCTCATCGGCCTGGCCGACGAGCAAGGCTATTCGCACCAGGGCGTGCTCGATTTCGAGGACAATCGGCTCGATCCGAGCACCGGCACGCTCCGCGTACGGGCGGTGTTCGACAATCGCGACCGGCTGCTGTCGGCCGGCTTGTTCGTGCGGGTGCGTTTGCCGATCGGCGAGCCGCACCAGGCGCTGCTCGTGCCCGAGCAGGCGCTGGGCACGGACCAGGGGCAGAAGTTCCTCTACGTGTTGTCGCCCAAAGATGAAATCGAATATCGGCCGGTGGAAGTGGGCAAGGTTCACGATCGGCAGCGCGTGATCAACCAGGGGCTGGCCCCCGGCGAGCGCGTAGTGGTCACGGGTTTGCAGCGCGTGCGGCCCGGCATCAAGGTCAAGCCGACGATGGTCGCTCCGGCGGCCACGGCCGACGCGCGAGCGACGTCGCAGGCGAAGTGAGCGAGCGAGCGTTCCTATCAGGCGGGGCGAGGCGAACTTGATCTCACGCTTTTTTATCGATCGGCCGATCTTCGCGGCCGTGCTGTCGATCGTCATTACGCTGGCCGGCGGCGTGGCGGTCTTCAACCTGCCGATTGCGCAGTTTCCGCAGGTTTCGCCGCCAACCGTGCAGGTCACCTGCACGTATCCCGGCGCCAGCGCCAAGGACGTGGCCGAGGCGGTGGCCTCGCCCATCGAGCAGCAGGTCAACGGCGTCGAGGGCATGATGTTCATGTCGTCGGCCTGCACCAACGACGGCCAATACAACCTGACCGTCACGTTCCACCACACGGTCGACGTGAACATGGCCCAGGTGCTGGTGCAGAACCGCGTCAGCCTGGCCGTGCCGATGCTGCCGGACGTGATCAAGCAGACGGGCGTGAGCACGCGCAAGCGTTCGCCCGACATTCTGATGGGCATTGCGCTGCTCTCGCCCGACAAGCGCTACGACCAACTCTACCTGAGCAACTACGCCATTTTGCAGGTCAAGGACGAGTTGGCGCGGATGGACGGAGTGGCCGACGTGTTCGTCTTCGGCCAGCGCGATTACAGCATGCGTGTGTGGGTCAACCCTGAAGAGTTGGCGGCCCGCAGCCTGACGGCGGCCGACGTGGCCAATGCGATTCGCGAGCAGAACATGCCGGTGGCTGCCGGCGCCGTCGGCCAGCAGCCGGCCCCCGCCGGGCAGGAATTCCAGGTCACGCTCAACACGCTGGGGCGGCTGACCGAGCCCGAACAGTTCGGCGACATCATTCTCAAGGCGACGGCCGACGGGCGGCTCACGCGTTTGAAAGACGTGGCCCGCATCGAGCTCGGCGCCAAGAACGTGGACGTGAACGTCAGCATCGACGGTCAACCGACCGTGTTTCTGGCCATCTTCCAGATGCCGGATGCCAACGCGCTGGAAACGCACGACCGCGTGATGGCCAAGATGGCCGAACTGTCAGAAGCCTTTCCCGAAGGGCTGACCTACGACGTGGGCTTTACCACGGTCCCCTACACTCGTGAATCGATCCGCGAGGTGTTCAACACCCTGCGCGACGCGGTGATCCTGGTCGCGCTCGTGGTGCTGCTGTTCCTGCAGAATTGGCGCTCGGCGATTATTCCGCTGGTGGCCGTGCCGGTGGCAATCATCGGCACGTTCGCGGCCATGGCCGTGTTCGGCTTCAGCTTGAACAATCTGACGTTGTTTGGCCTGGTGCTGGCAATCGGCATTGTCGTCGATGACGCGATCGTAGTGGTCGAAGCGGTCGAGCATCACATCGAAAATGGCCTGGCGCCGCGCGAGGCCACGATTCTCGCCATGGAGCAGGTCTCCGGGCCGGTCATCGCCGTCGGCCTGGTCTTAAGCGCCGTGTTCGTGCCCTGTGCGTTCATCAGCGGCATCACGGGGCACTTCTTCCGCCAGTTCGCCATGACGATCGCGGTCTCAACGATCATTTCGGCCTTCAATTCGCTGACGTTGAGCCCGGCCCTGACGGCGGTGCTGTTGCGGCCGCGTGGCAAGCAGGCTCCGCCGCCGCTGCCCTGGCTGGCTTTTCCGCTGATCGGAGCGGGGCTGGGTTGGTTTTTGGCGGCCGATCTCCAGCCGGTGCTCGAGCGGGCTGAGGGCCTGCTGTCGACCGGCCTGGCCAGCACGCTTGGACGCTACCCCACCGCCATGGCAGCCCTGCTCGGCGCCGCGGCCATGGCGCTGCTGGGCCTGCCGTTCAATCGCTTGTTGGGCATCGGCTTTCGCTGGTTCGATCGCGCCTTCCACTTGGCCACCGGTCTGTATACACGCGGCGTCGGCGGCCTGCTGCGCGTCAGCGTGCTGGTGCTCGTCGTCTATGGCGGGCTGCTCGGCCTGACCTGGTGGCGATTCGTCCAAACGCCCAAGGGGTTCATCCCCTCGCAAGACATGGGCTACCTGATGGTCAACATCCAACTGCCCGACTCGGCCTCGATGGAGCGCACGCAGGAGGTGGTCGACCATATCGTGCGCATCGCCAAGGCCCACCCGGGTATCAAGCATTGTTCGGGCATTTCGGGCCAGTCGTTCGTGCTGAATGCCTTCGGTTCGAATTTCGGATCGATGTTCGTGAATTTGCAAGACTACGACCGGCGGCGCAGTCCGGAACTTTCGAGCGATGCGATCGCCAACTACCTGCGCACCGAGTTTACCAGGCAGATCGTGGGCGCCAGCGTGCAGGTCTTCCCGCCGCCGCCGATCCGCGGCGTGGGCCGCGCCGGTGGTTTTATGATCATGATCGAAGACCGCGGCGACGTGGGGTCGCACGTGCTGCAGGAAGAAACCGAGAACCTGGCGCGCCTCGGCGGGCAGACGCCCGGCCTGATGGCGATGTTCTCGGTGTTTCGCGCCAACGTGCCGCAATACCGCGTCGTGCCCGATCCGCGACAGTGCATGCTGCGCCACGTGACGCTAGCCGACTTCGCCGACACGCTGCGCATTTACCAGGGCTCGCTGTACGTCAACGACTTCAACCGCTTCGGCCGCACGTGGCAGGTGATCGTGCAGTCGGACCAGAGCTTCCGCGACAGCTCGGACTACATTTCGCGGCTCAAGGTCCGCAACACCGACGGCGTGATGGTGCCGCTCGGCTCGCTGGCCAGCATGCAGGAAATCAACGGCCCGCTCGTGCTGACGCGCTACAACATGTACCCGGCCGCGTCGATCAACGGCATGGCGGCGCCGGGCACCAGCTCGAACCAGGCGATCGACGCGATGGAGCGGCTCGCGCGACAGCACTTGCCGCGCAACATGAGTTTCGAGTGGACCGACATGTCGTACCTCGAGCTGCAGGCCGGCAGCACGGCTACGGTGATCTTCGGCTTCGCGGTGGTGATGGTCTTCCTGGTGCTGGCGGCGCAGTACGAGAGCTGGTCGCTGCCGCTGGCCGTGATCCTGGTTGTGCCGATGTGCCTGCTCAGCGCGCTGTTAGGCGTGAACATCGCGCACATGGACGTGAACATCTTTACGCGCATCGGGTTCGTCGTGCTCGTGGGACTGGCGAGCAAGAACGCGATTCTGATCGTCGAGTTCGCCAAGCAGCGCCGGCTGGCCGGCGCTTCGCGCCGCGAGGCGACGCTCGACGCCTGCCGGCTGCGGCTGCGCCCGATCATCATGACCAGCTTCGCCTTCATCCTGGGCGTGGTGCCCTTGATCGCCGCGCACGGCGCCGGCGCCGAAATGCGCAAGGCGCTGGGCGTGGCCGTGTTCAGCGGCATGCTCGGCGTGACGCTGTTCGGCCTGGCGCTGACGCCGGTGTTCTTCTTCACAATTGACTGGCTGGCCGAGATCCACTTGTTCGGCTCCTCACGCCTGCGCGACTTCAGCGACGGCCTGCTGGCCGTGCTGAGTCTGCGTCCGCTGCGTCGCTGGGGCGCCAAGTTGGGACGCCAGCCGGCGCGTGCGGTCCCGCCGCCTTCCTTTCCCCTGGATCTCTACGAGCGCCCGCCCGCCGAGCACCGCGAAGACGCTTCGCACGAGCCTGCCGCACATGCTTCGACCATGGCCCTGGACGACGGGCGCGGGCCGCTCAACGTGATTCGCCGCCAGGCCGAGAACTGAGGTCCCCGTTGTTTTCCCGCTTCTTCATCAATCGTCCGATCTTCGCCTCGGTGCTGTCGATCATCATCACGCTCTCAGGCGGCGTGGCGCTGGTCACGCTGCCCGTGGCGCAGTATCCGGAAATCACGCCGCCAACGGTCGAGGTCTCGGCCGTGTACCCGGGCGCCAATGCGCAGGTCCTGGCCGATACGGTGGCGGCGCCGATCGAGCAGCAGGTCAACGGCGTCGAGAAGATGTTGTACATGTCGTCGCAGTGTACCAACGACGGCACGTACACGCTGACGGTCACGTTCAAGCACGGCGTCGATTTGAACATGGCCCAGGTGCTGGTGCAAAATCGCGTCTCGCTGGCGCAGCCGATTTTGCCCAGTATCGTGCAGCGGCGCGGCGTGATGGTCAAGAAGAAGTCGCCCAGCGTGTTGATGATCGTCAACCTCTTTTCGCCCGACAACAGCCGCGACAACCTGTACTTGAGCAACTACGCGACGATCCAGCTCAAGGACGAGTTGTCCCGGCTCGAAGGCGTCGGCGACATCACCTACCTCGGCCAGCGCGACTACAGCATGCGCTTGTGGCTCGACCCCGAACGCATGAGCTATCGCGGGCTGACGACCAGCGACGTCGTGCGCACCATCGAGCAGCAGAACGTGCAAGTGGCGGCGGGGCAGATCGGGCAGCCGCCGATTGCCCAAGGACAAGCCTTTCAGTTTACGATGAGCACGATGGGTCGACTGGTCGACGTCGACCAGTTCGCCGACATGATCCTCAAGACCGACGCCGAGGGCCGCTTCGTGCGCCTGCGCGACGTGGCGAATATCGAGCTGGGCGCGCTGGTCTATAATCAGAGCTGCACGCTCGACGGCCGCCCCTCCGTCGCCTTGTCGATCTACCAACTGCCCGGCTCCAACGCCTTGGACGTGGCCGACCGGGTGCGGGGCAAGATGACCGACCTGGAGGACCGCTTTCCGGAAGGCATCGACTACTCGATCGTCTACGACACGACCCCCTTCATCCGCGAGTCGATCAACGAGGTTTTCAAGACGCTGCGCGACGCCGTGCTCCTGGTGGCCGTGGTCGTGCTCTTGTTCTTGCAAAACTGGCGCTCGGCCATCATTCCGCTGGTGGCGGTGCCCGTGGCCGTGGTCGGCACGTTCGCGGTGATGGCCATGCTGGGCTTCAGCTTGAACAATCTGACGCTGTTCGGCCTGGTGCTGGCGATCGGCATTGTCGTCGACGATGCGATCGTGGTCGTCGAGGCCGTCGAGCATCACATCGAGCACGGCCTATCGCCGCGCGACGCGACCCTGCGCGCCATGGAGCAGGTGTCGGGGCCCGTGATCGCCGTCGGCCTGGTACTAAGCGCGGTGTTTATTCCGTGCGCGTTCATCAGCGGCATTACAGGCCAGTTTTTTCGGCAGTTTGCCCTGACGATCGCCGTCTCGACCGTGATTTCGGCGTTCAACTCGCTGACGCTCAGCCCGGCGCTCACGGCCCTGCTGCTGCGTTCGCGTGACAAGGGGGCGGCCCCGCCGCTGCCGATCCTCGTGTTTCCGCTGGCCGGGGCGTGGCTGGGCTGGGAGTTCGTTGGCCCGCGCTTGACGCCGCTGCTGGAAGCCCGTTGGCCCGAAGTCGCGACGGCGCTGGCCGAGCCCGCCTGGCTCGTGGCGGCCGTAGCCGCCGCGTTTGGGGCGGTGATCGGCTGGATGGCCGGCCGCTGGCTCAACCGGCTGCTGGGCTGGGCATTTCGCGCGTTCAATCGCGGCTTCGATTGGGCCACGGGCATTTACGCCCGGCTCGTGGGCGGCCTGTTGCGCGTGAGCTTGATCGTGCTCTTGCTCTACGGTGGCCTGCTCGTGCTGACGTATCAGAGCTTCGTGTCCGCGCCCAAGGGCTTCATTCCTTCGCAGGACAAGGGCTACCTGCTGGTCAACGTGCAATTGCCCGACTCGGCTTCGCTGGAGCGGACCCGCGCCACGATGAGCACGATCGAGCGGGTCGCGGCCAAGATTCCCGGCGTCAAGCACACGGTCACCATCGCCGGTCAGTCGATCCTGCTGGGGGCCACCGCCCCGAACTTCGGCGCAATGTACGTGATGCTCGACGATTTTCATCATCGCGCGAAGGCAAAACTCACCGGCGACGTCGTGGCCGCGAATTTGCAGGCCGATCTCGAGCACGTCGTCAGCGACGGGTTGATCAACATTTTCGGTGCCCCGCCGGTCGAAGGTCTGGGAACCGCCGGCGGCTTCAAGATCGTGATCGAAGACCGCGGCGACTCCAGCTCCAAGGCCTTGCAGGAAGTCTCGGATCACGTCGTGGCCGAAGCCGGCGGCACGGGGCAACTGCGCGATCTGTTTTGCAGCTTTCGGGCCAACAGCCCCTGGCTGTACCTGGATATCGACCGCGCGGCCGCCAAGCGCATGGGTTTGGGCATGGACGAAGTCTTCAATACGCTGCAAGTCTACCTCGGCTCGCTGTACGTCAACGATTTCAACCGCTTCGGCCGCACCTGGCAGGTCAACGTGCAGGCCGGGGCCAAATTCCGCAGCGACATCGACGATCTCAAGCGGCTGAAAATTCGCAACTCCACCGGGCTGATGGTGCCGCTGGCCACGATCAGCCAGGTACGCGAGGTCGATGGCCCGACGATGATCACGCGCTACAACCTGTACCGCGCCGCTCCGATCAACGGCAGCCCCGTCGCCGGCGTCAGTTCGGGGAAGGCACTCGAACTGATGGAGCAGGCCGCCCGGCACGATTTGCCGCGTTCGATGCGGGCCGAATGGACCGAACTGGCGATGTTGCAACTAGAAACCGGCAACACGGCCATGATCGTCTTCCTGCTGGCCGTCGTTCTGGTGCTGCTGGTGCTCGCGGCCCAATACGAAAGCTGGTCGCTGCCGCTGGCCGTGATCCTGGTGGTGCCGATGTGCCTGTTGTGTTCGGTCGCCGCGGTACTGTTTGCCAAGATGGATGTGAATATCTTCACGCAAATCGGTTTCGTCGTGCTGATCGGGCTGGCCTGCAAGAACGCGATTTTGATCGTCGAGTTCGCCAAGGCCCGCCGCGAGAACGGCGTGCCGCGCCGCGAGGCCACGCTCGAAGCCTGCCAGTTGCGGTTGCGGCCGATCGTGATGACGTCGCTGGCGTTCATCCTGGGCGTGGTGCCGCTGATGATCTCCGAAGGGGCCGGCGCCGAAATGCGCCGCACGCTCGGCACGGCCGTCTTTGGCGGCATGCTCGGCGTGACGCTCTTCGGCATCTTCCTCACGCCCGTGTTCTACTACGTCATCCAGTGGTTCGCCGACCGCCGCCAGGCCCGCAAAGGCTAGCGCCCGGAGAAATCCATGTCCGACCGTAGCTTGTCGCTCGCCGGCGTGCGCGTGCCGCGCTTCCTGTACGGCACCGCTTGGAAAGAAGACGCGACCGAGCGCCTGACTATGCTCGCAGTGCAACAAGGATTTCG
Source organism: Pirellulales bacterium (assembly GCA_036509275.1). GTDB lineage: Bacteria > Planctomycetota > Planctomycetia > Pirellulales > PNKZ01 > DATATB01. The sequence continues at coordinate 11,110 of DATCFX010001394.1, forward strand.
CGGCATCGATACGGCCAACCAGCGGCGGCATTACTGCGAAGCGGCCGTCGGGCAGGCCGTCGCGGCAGCCATCGCGAGCGGCATGCTGACGCGGGACGATTTGTTCCTGCAAACCAAGTTCACCTTCCGCAATGGCCAGGACCATCGGCTGCCTTATGATGCCCTGGCGCCGGTCTCGGTGCAGGTCGAGCAGTCGTTTGCCAAATCGCTCGAGCATCTGGGCACCGATCGAATCGACTCGTACGTGCTGCACGGCCCCAGTCAGCGCGCGGGCCTAGCGGCGGCTGACTGGGCAGCCTGGCGCGCAATGGAAGCCATTCACGACAGCGGCCGCGCGCGTCTGCTGGGTGTCAGCAATGTCACGCTCGAACAGCTCCAGAGCTTATGCCAAAATGCGCGCCTCCGGCCGCACTTCGTCCAGAACCGCTGCTACGCCGCCCGGGGCTGGGACCGCCGCATCCGGGAATTCTGCGCCGCCAACGAGATGCTCTACCAGGGCTTTTCTCTGCTGACCGCCAATCGCGACGCGCTCGCCCGTCCGGAGTTGATCCAGATCGCCGAGCGCCACGGCCGGGCCCCCAGTCAGATTGTTTTCCGGTTTGCACTGGACGTCGGTATGCTGCCGCTGACCGGCACTTCGAGCGCCGACCACATGCGGGCGGATCTCGATGTTTTGGATTTCCAGTTGGATGCCGAAGAAATCGAGCGAATCGAGAACCTGGCCGCGGCATGAAGCCGGGCGCCCCGCCGATGCTGGCCCTACAACTGCCACAATCGGCCGCGGCAGCGCTGGGACGTCTCCCGCCGGCGCAGCTCAAACGCCGCGCATTTGGCCGTTAAAACCGCATGCTAGGGTTTGATTGAAACCACCCGCTCGGGCCGGGCGGCGGGCAACCGGGCTTCGGCCGCGCTGCACTGAGAGAGTCCGTATTCCTCGTGGAGCTTGTTGTGCAAATCGTTCGCCACGATGCCGACGTTCTCATGCTGCAATCGGGCAGCGGTGCAGAAAAGTCGTACGGGATCCATTTGATCGCGGCGGTCGTGCTGACGGTCGCGATCGTGGTCGCCGCGGTCTGGCTGGCGGTCGCGTCCGAGTGGTGGCCGCGCCTGGACGGGCTTTCAGCCGCGGCGATCGTCGTCGCGCTGGCGGTAGGAATTCTGTTGCTCAGTTACGCGATTTGCGACTCGGTGCCGTGCTTCTCCGGCTTGGCGTTCGATCGCCACGCGCGCGAAATCCTTTGCATTCGCAAAACGTTGCTGCGGACCTCGCGCGAAGTATTCGGCTTCGATCGCGTGCGGCGCGTCGCCAGGGAGCGGGTGAGCACCAAATGCGGCGGATACCATTTCGTTTACTTGGAACTGATCGACGGTCGAAAGATTCCCGTGTCACAGCCCGGACCGGGTGGGTGCAGCGAAAGTCAGTTGGATGAGATCGCAACCGCCGTGCGCGAAATGCTCGGGCTTCCCGAGCCTCAGGCCGAGGCACAGCCAACTATCGAGGGCTGGGCAGCGCACGTGATGAAGCTCGTGCTGAGCTGTGCGGCGATCGGCGCGTGCCTGTTTTTGGCCTCCGCCACGGTCGAGTTGTGGCAATCCCGCTCGTGGCCGCAGATCGAGGGCGTGGTCGAGTCGGTCCAGCTTGGCAAGAAGATGACCAGCGGCAAGCACGCCCACCTCGCCGACGCGATCGAAATCACCTACCGCTATCGGCTTGGCGACACCGTGTATCACGGCCAGCGGTTCAACACCGAGAACAACTGGCTGAAGCCGGAGCAAGTTCCGCTGGTGCGGCAGCAATACACGTCGGGCGGTCGCTGCCTGGTGAGCTACAACCCGCGTAACCCAGTCCGCTGCTTCGTGCAAGTTGACGTCCAGCTTTCAACGATCATTGCCACTGGCCTGGCGTCGCTGGTGCTAGGCCTCGTGGGCTTGAGCGGCGCGGGTTACACGCTGTGGCAAATCGCGCGTCCGAAGTCCGCCCAGACGCCATCCGCGTTTCCATCCATTGGGTCCCCCGTGGCGGCTGGGCATTCGGTCGGCGAGACGTTCTCGCCGATTTAAATTCACGCCACACTTTTTTTTCGTGGAGCCGTGTCGTGCAGATCGTCCGCAATGATTCCGACGTGCTGGTGCTGCAAAGTCGCGGCGGCGGCCTGAAAACATTCCTGCTGATCATCACCGCGATCGTGCTGGCGTTCGCCTTGTCCGCCGCCAGCGCCTGGATTGCGCTCAGGCCCGCTGGGCCGTCGAACGGCGGCGTGTGGATTGGCGCGGCGCTCGTGGCTGCGGCGGCTGCCGGGATTGCGATCTTCAGCTATGTGATTTGCGAGGCGATGCCGCTAGAGTCCTGTCTGGCCTTCGATCGCCATGCGCGCGAAATCCTGTCTGTTCGCAAAACCGTGCTGCGGGTCTCGCGCGACGTGTTCGCGTTCGATCGGGTCCGCAATGTGCTCATGGAGGAGATCCCTTCCCGGCACGGCGTGGAGCAGGCGGTCTCGTTGCAGTTGCAAGATGGCCGAAAGATTCGCGTGACAAGTTCGACGCTGGGTGGAAGCGACAAAGGCGAATTGCAGGAACTTGCCGCTGCCTTGCGCGAGACGCTGGGGTTCCCCGTGCCCGAGTCCAAGCCCGAGGCCAAGAAAACGGCCGATGGTTGGCCGGTGCGGATCATGCGGCCGCTGCTGGGCGCGTGCCTGATCGGCCTCGGCCTGGTCTTGGGCAGCTACGCGGCCGAACTCTGGCAATCCCGCTCCTGGCCGCGAACCGAAGCCGTGGTCGAGTCGCTCGAGCTGGGCAAAAAGATGAAGACTGGCAAACACCCCAAGCTCACCGACGCGATCGACATCACCTACCGTTATACGATCGGCGACACGGTCTATTGCGGCACGCGGTTCAACTCCCAACACAACTGGCTTTCACCCGCCGACGTGCCGCTGGTGCGACAGCAGTACCAACCCGGCAGCCGCTGCCTGGTGAGCTATAACCCGCGCAATCCGGCGCGCTGCTACGTGCGGCCCGATATTGGGCTTTCGAAGCCCGTTGTCAGTGGCGTCGTGTCGCTGGTTTTGTGCCTGACGGGATTCGGCGTCGTGGCTTACTCCCTCTGGAAAATCGCGCGTGCGGATTCCGTGGAGACACAATTGGCCGCGTGACGCGGCGTTTCCCCCCTCTCCCCTTGCGGGAGAGGGGCCGGGGGTGAAGGGTAGCGCAACGCACGATACCCGCTTCAGTCCGCCGGTTTTCAGGCGCTACAGCCCCAGCTTCACGGCCAGGCCGCAGGCCAGCACCACGGCTCCGGCCAGCGCGTGGCTGTAGCGCTCGAAGCGCCGCATGTACAGGCTGCCGGTACCCAGCGTCATCAACACCACCATGCTAGTCATCGTCGCCAGCGTGATCAGGCCGAACAGCACGGCCACGCACACCACGCCCCACACGTTGGCCTCGGCGGCCGGATACATCAGCAGCGGCACCAGCGGCTCGCACGGCCCAAACACGAAAACCGCCAGCAGAATCCAGGGCGTCATCGTGCCTCGGCCGGCGGTCGCACTCGGCTGCGACGCTGACTCTGCCGGCAACGCCACATCCGAAACATGCGTATGCACGCCGAAATTCTCATGCGCATGGGCCTCGAGCCCGCCGTGCGAGCCGAAGTGCAGGTGCCGGTGCGGCACGTTGTAGATGGCCCGCAGTACGCCCCAGGCGAAATAGCCCAGCCCAAAGGCGATCAGCAGCCAACCGGCTAGGTCGCCGCGGAGCGATTCGAGCGATTCGATCTGAAAAATGACGATCCCGCAGGCGATGCCGATGAAACCGATCACGATCGAGCTGCCGACGTGGCCGATGCCGCACAGCAGCGTTACCAGAATTGTCTTGCGCAGCGACCACTGACCGACGCGCGACATGGCCACAAACGGCACGTAGTGGTCGGGGCCGTAGAGCGTATGGATAAAACCGATCGACAGCGCCGCGGTGCTCAGCGCGCCAAGCTCGGCTGACATGCTTCGTTCCTGGTTCGTGCCTCGGTCGCCGGATGAGAATTACGGCGGCCCCCAGATTAGCATGCCCACGCCAAAATGCCACACCCTGGGGCAGTGTCCTAAGACTGTGTGGGCCGGCCGAGAATCGTCTCGAACAGTTCGTCGAAGACCAAACGTGGCCGGCCAACTTGGCCATCATGGCGGCCGTGGGCCGCTTCCGGCCGCTCTTGCCAGGCTTCCGGGTTTGCCAGCAGAAGTTATACCAAGCGGCAAACACGCCGAAGGCCGCTTCCGGGTTCCGCAGCTTTTTCGAGAAGCAGTACGTAATCCAATTCAGCCGCTTCAAGAAAACCCGTTGCGTGCCATTCAGCCGCTCAACGTGGCTGGCGCATATCGTGCGGGCCTGCCAGCCCTCTATGCCCCTTATGCCGGTCAATAGCGTACGGAAGACAATTGCCTTGCCAGGGACAATTACTTCCCGTACATTAATGGCATGGAAAAAACACGCGGACGCCCCCCTAAGCCGCTGGGCGAAGTATTTTCCGAGCGTATCGAGCTACGCATGACCGCAGACGAGCGGAAAGCGTATGAGCAAGCCGCTAGCCGGGCCGAGCTGACGCTCTCAGCCTGGATACGGGAATGCCTCGGGAAAGCCGCCAAGAAGCCCAAGCGGGCTTAGCGGAAAGCGGGGCAATCGAACCCAATCAGCGCAAAGCCGCTCCCTAACGCGGTTTATAAGATCGCTGCGCCGCCAAGACGCGGGCCGCTCTCCGATAGCGCAACTAGGGAATTGGACTTGGCGGCCAGTTGACAAAACTACACAATAATATAGAATTGTCAACGTTGACGAGACGATAAACATTCGGAACTTTGTCAACAGGAGCATGATTTATGGTCGGAGAACGAATCAAGCAGGCTAGGCTCGCCAGCGGTCTCACATTGGAACTTGTCGCGGAGAAAATGACGGAGAAGGGCTGCCCCATAACAAAACAGGGGCTCTCGAAGTATGAGCGATGCAAGAGCACGCCGACGCGAGAGTTTATGGTGCAGCTTGGCGCAGTGCTTGGCGTTAAGGTTGCGTATTTTTTTTCTGCAACATCGGCCGTCATTCAGTGGCTGGCATTCAGAAAGCTGTCGCGAATGCCAATTAAGGCGCAGGAGGCAATTAAGGCATACGCCGCCCGAGTCGTCGAGGATCATCTTTGGTTGCAAACGACGCTCTTCCCGAAGGAGCGACCGAACTTTCCGCAGCCATGCGCCGTGTCGTCGCTTGAAGGAGCAGAGGAGCTTGCCGTAGCCCTCCGTGCGGCATGGAAGCTCGGGGATCTTCCTATTGATAGTTTAACCGAAACGGTTGAAGACCACGGGGGCGTGGTAGTGGCATGCGGCGACATACGCGATGACTTCGACGGTTTGGCTGGTCGCGCGAATGGTGACATTCCGGTTGCTGTCGTGAGCACGCATGTTCCACATGATCGGCGCCGATTCAATCTCGCGCATGAACTCGGGCACTTGCTTATGGCTGGAGATTCTGTCGGCACTCGCGATGGCGAAAAAATGGCCAATCGATTCGCGTCTGCGCTATTGGTCCCAGCAGATATTGCGCGCCGCGAGCTGGGGGCTCGGAGACGTCGAATTGAATTAAGAGAGCTTGGCCTACTTAAACAAAAGTATGGACTGAGCATGCAGGGGTGGGCCACGCGCGCTCATGACCTCGCAATCATTGAGCAGGGGCACTACAAGAGCATTTGCGCTGTTTTTAGTAGCCGCCACTGGAGAAAGGCCGAGCCATTTCACTTTTTCGGAAGAGAGGAGCCTTCGAAGCTGAAGCGCATGACACTAAGAGCACTCGCAGAATGCGTCATTACCGCAGAGCGAGCGGAGCAATTATGCCCAGGATGCACCGGTGAAATTACAACAATGAAGTCCAGTCGAGCGATCACTGCAACGGAATTAAGAAAATTGCCACGGACGCACCGGCAAGCCGTTCTTGCCGATGCTGCGGCGGCGGCTCAGGAGGAGTACATGACCAACCGCCAGTTAACGGATTTCGAGGCCTTTGATAAGGATGACCAACATGTCAGTCACTGCGACGAATCCGGCGAGAGGTGAGATCTGGAACATAAGGTTTGACCCCTCGCAAGGTGCAGAGATCAAGAAGCTACGGCCCGCAGTGGTAATCAACGAAAACTCAATCGGCCGATTACCGCTTCGGATCGTTGTCCCGATCACCGAATGGAGCCCAAATTACGAGCGATTTCCTTGGTTCGTTTACTTGTCTGTAACTGCGAGCAATGGCCTCATTAAGGAATCTGGGGCAGACGCCTTTCAGGTAAAGTCCGTGTCAGTTGAAAGATTCGTGACGCTCCGCGGGGTACTCCTTGATTCTCAATTAGACGAAATCGCCTCCGCTATTTCCATTTGCGTTGGGGCGAACTAGCGGGCGGCGCATTGCTGGTCACAATGCGCCCGGTCAGCTCCAGCAAGGGCCGCGGGATTGGTCATCCCCCGCGGCCCATTTTTTTGGCGCACGGTGGGCCGCTGCCGCACCGCCCCCGCTATACTGCCCGTATGAATGAGAAACGCCATTTCGGAACGTCTGTTGCGTCGCTTTTGGTCGCAGTCGCCCTTACGGTGCTTGGCGCCTTGGCCTGCGGTGTCGCGGCGTGGATATTGTTCCTACTTGCTGCGACGCGTCTCGCTGAACCACTGCACATCGACAGCCGTGATGCGCTGACGACCTGGCAGGGATATTCGTTTCTGGCAGGCGCAGCCGTTGGGGCCTGGATAGGATTCCTGGCTGCCTCGCGGATCAGCCATTCGCGCCGCCAGGGGCGCTAGGCCGCCCCGCATCCGACGTTGCGGCACTTCCCGGCACCAACACAGTCATAGGACACTCCCCTCCCTGGCGCTTTCTTGACTTGCCCCGCGAGCGCCCTTAGAACGGGTCTTTGTACGGAAGGGGGAAGCCTCCTGCCAGGCAACCCGCACCACGCCGACCGAGCATTTCGGGTACTTGTCCATGCATATGCAGTACAAGGTTGATCCGGACGATGCCCTGGCCCGGCCGCGTTTCGGATCGCTGTTCCTGCTGACGGCCGTAGTCGGGCTGTTGGTCGTCGGCGATTTGGTCTGCTATGCGCTAGGCTACGAGCGCCTGCGAAGCCCTGCCGGCGTCAGTCTGGCGCTGGTGGCCGCGGTCATCGGCGGCGCGCGGATCATTTACGGCGCGCTCGCCGCTTTGCTCGATGGCGACCTGGGCGCCGACCTGGCGCTGGCCATCGCGCTGCTGGCCGCGCTCGTCTTGGGCGAATACTGGGTCGGCGCCGAAGTGGTGCTGATCGCCATGATCGGCGAGTCGCTCGAGGCGCTGACGTTTGCCCGCACGCATCGCGAGTTGCACCGCATTCTCGAGTTGCGGCCCCGCCGGGTGCGTGTTCGCCGCGGCGAGGCTGAGGTCGAAATTCCCGCCGACCAGGTGCAAATCGGCGAGACGCTCGTCGTGCGGCCCGGCGAGCGGATTGCCGTCGATGGCACGGTCCTCATGGGCCGCTCGGCTGTCGATCAGAGCATGCTCACCGGCGAAAGCCTGCCGGTCGACAAAGGCGCCGGCGACCCAATCTTTGCCGGCTCGATGAACCAATTCGGCGCGCTGGAGGTTCGCGCCGACGTGATCGGCGCCCAGACGAGCCTGGGCCAGATCATCCAACTCGTGGCCGAAGCCCAGCATCACAAGGCAAAAATCGAGCGCACGGCCGATCGCCTGGCCCGCTACTTTCTCCCCTTCGTGCTCGCCTGCGCCGGCGTTACGTTTCTGTACTCGAATTTCGTCCAGCGCGGACTGACCGCCGAGCCGGGCTCGCAATGGATCTGGATGCCGACGCTGGCCGTATTGGTGGTCACATGCCCCTGCGCGCTGATCCTGGCGACTCCCGCGGCCATGATGGCGGCGCTCGCCTGGCTGGCGCGCCGCGGCGTGCTGATCAAAGGCGGCGTGGCGCTCGAACGGCTGGCCGCCGTCACGCACCTGGCTTTCGATAAAACCGGCACGCTCACCACAGGCCGGCTCGAGCTGGTCGACTGCCTGCCGCTGGCGGGCGGCACGGCCGACGAATTGCTGGCGCTGGCGGCCAGTGCCGAGGCGCCCAGCGAGCACCTCATCGGCAAGGCCATCGTCGAGGCCGCCCACCAGCGCGGTTGCTCGCTGCTTCCGAGCGAAGCGTTCGAGGCCTTGCCGGGAGCCGGCGTTCGCGTCCGCCTGCGTCGCGACCATGGCGGCGACCACGCTCCGTTCGCGTCGCTGCTGCTGGGCAATCGCCGGTTGATGGCGGAAAACGACGTTGGTGTCGACCCGATGGTCGAAGCGGCCGTCGCCCGGTTGGAAGCGGCCGGGCAATCGCCGCTGCTGGTGGCCATCGACGGCCAGGTGAGCGGCGTGTTGGGCCTGCGCGACACGGTGCGCCCCGAGGCGGCCGCGGTAATCGGCCGGCTGCGCGAGCTGGGTATCGAAGATTTTGCCATGCTCACCGGCGACCGGCCCGCGGCGGCCCGACAAGTAGCGGCGGACGTCGGCATCAGCCAGGTCGAAGCGGAACTGCGGCCAGCCGAAAAGGCCCAATGGCTGGCCGCCTGGCGACGCCAAGCGCATGCCACCGCTCAGCGGCCGGTGCGCGTCGGCATGGTCGGCGATGGCATCAATGATGCGCCGGCCTTGGCTTCGGCCGACGTGGGCGTGGCGCTGGCCGGCATCGGCTGCGACCTGGCCGCCGAAGCGGGCGATCTGGTGATCCTGGGCGAGCCGCTGGCGCACCTGCCCAGCCTCGTGCTGTTGGCACGCGAAACGGTCCGCGTCATTCGCCAGAACATTCTGCTGTTCGCCTTCTTCGTGAACTTCCTGGGCATTGTGCTTACGGCCTGGATCATGCCCGGCTGGTCGCCGGCCTGGCATCGCCGGGCACCGATTGCGGCGGCCGTGTTTCATCAGTTCGGCTCAGTGCTGGTGTTGTTGAATTCGATGCGCTTGTTGTGGTTCGAGCGTTACAGCACAAGCTGGCTGGGGCGCCTCGAAGCCTTTTTGGCTGAAGCCGCCGGCCGGCTGGCCGGCAAGTTCGCGCCCGCGGCGCACGCGGCAAGCTGGGCGTGGCAAGCGCGTTGGCCTTTGGCCAAGGGCGTCGCGACGTTGGCGCTGGCGGCGTATCTGGCGCAAGTGGTCGTGATCGTCGAGCCGGACGAAGTGGCGCTAGTGCGGCGATGCGGCCGGTTCTTTGCGGTGCTCCAGCCGGGGGCGCATCTCCGCCTGCCGCCGCCGTGGGACACGATCACCCGCGAGCAGCCCAACCGGGTGCGGACGCTGCGCCTGGGCTTGCGACCCGACGCTGGCGAAAGCACGGCGTCGGCGGCCATCGAGTGGAACACCCCGCACCAGCCGGCTGCCGCGCGCGGCAATGACGAGGGCTTGGCGATCACCGGCGATCAAAGTCTGGTCGAGTTGGGTGCGACCATTCAATATCGCATTCACGACATTCGCGACTTCCGCTTCGGCACCGGCGAGCCCGAGCGCGTGTTGCAGGCTTTGGCCGAAGGCGTGCTGCGCGAAACTCTGGCCACCGAACCGCTGCTGGCCGAGCCTGGACCCTCCGAATCTGGCAGTGCCACGCCCGGCGAAGATATTCTGACCACGGGGCGTGGGGCCATTGAAGCCCGGGCTCGGGCCACGCTGCAAGAGCGGGCCGACGCCATCGGCCTGGGCGTGGAATTCTTGACCGGCGGCGTGTGTTTCCAGGACGTCCACCCGCCGCTGGCCGTGGTGCCTGCGTTTCGCGATGTATCCAGTGCGTTTAAGGAAAAGGAGCGGATGGCCAACGAGGCCAACGGCTACTATCGCGAAACCGTGATCAAGGCGGGCGGCCGCCAGGCCTGGCAGGACCTCGAGGCCAGCGGCTCGGAAGTGACCGAGGCCAGTTGGCACGCGCTCGAAGCACATCTGGAAGGCGATGCGGCCCGCGAAGTGCTCGCGGCCCAGGCCGAAGCCGTCGATCGCCAGGAGACGGCAGCCGGCGAAGCGGCCCGGTTTCTCTTGGCCGAGGCTGCGCAGGCCGGTTCGCCGCAGCTTACCCGTTGGCGTCTGCTGCTCGATACGCTCTGCCAGGCCCTGCCCGGCAAGAGAAAACTGATGCTTGATTCTCCGCCCGGGGTGCGCCGGCATTTACTGCTCGGCACTCCCACCGGCGGTTTGCTGCCGCTGGCGCCGCTGCTGCCCGAGCCGCCGCCCGAAGATTAACCATTCACGGAATCGATTCATGGCCTGGTTCAAACCGAATTACTACGACCACGAGCACGCCCACGACGAGCTGGGCGCGCACGTTCACGCGTCGCCGGCCTGCCCGTCGTGCGGCCGGGGCTGGGTCCTGGCGCTGGCCGTGGTCCTGTTGGCGGGCATCGGCTTTGCGGCCAGCCGCAGCGTGTTCTTCGTCGACGAGACCGAGTACGGCTACGTCACGCAGTTCGGCGAGCCGGTCCGCTTTTGCATGCACGCCGGCCTGGGACTGAAATGGCCTTGGCAGACCCTGTGGCGGTTCGACAAGCGGTTGCAAATCTACGAGCCGGCCGGCCGTGAGATGCTGACCGAAGACAAAGAGAACCTGAACATCAGTTGGTATGTTTGTTGGCGCATTCCGGGCAAAGCGTTTTTGGCTCGCTCGCTGGCCCCGGCAAAACGGGCTGAGGGGAACAAGCCGGCAGAAGCCCAGATCGAGCGCGCGGCCGAAGTCTATGCCCGGCGGTTCATGCAAACGGTGGGCACGCCGCAGGCGGCCCAGTTGCGGCTCGAAGAACGCATCCAGGCGGCCATCGCCGCCGAGGTGGGCCGCTTGCGTTTGGGCCAGTTGGTGTCGCTCGACCCCAGCGCCTTGCAATTGGAAGCGATGATCACCCGCATCACGGCGGCGGTGCGTCCGATGGCCGCCGAACAGTTCGGCATCGAGTTGGTGGACTTGCGGCTCAAGCGGTTCAACTATCCCGAGGCGGTCAAGCCCGCCGTGTTCGCCGAAATCCGCAGCGAGCGGCAGCGCGTCGCGACCCAGTATCGGGCCGAAGGCGCCAGCCAAAAGATCAAGATCGAAAGCCTGGCCAACCTCCAGCGCGATCAGATCCTGGCCCACGCTAAGCGCGAAGCCGCCTGCATCCGCGGCGAGGGCGAAGCCAAGGCCATTGAAATCTCGAACGCCGCCCACAACAAGAACCCGGCCTTTTACGAGCTGCTCAAGACGCTGGAAACCTATGCCGTGATCCTCGACGAACAAA
>DATCFX010001395.1:0-3436 GCA_036509275.1 Pirellulales bacterium
CCCAGCCGCTCGCGCAGCGTCCGCAATCGCAGCACCAGGTCGTCCTGCTTCAGCTCGCCCACCAGCGACACCGTTTCGGTCGCCGCCCGGGCCAGGATCCACATCATGGGCAGCAGCACAATCAGCAGGATCCCAGCCGTAGTCAGCCCCGCGGCCAGATGGGCCCGGCCGCCGCAACGGCGGGCAAACCATTCGTGCAGCGGCCGAAACATTACCGCCAGCAGCAGCGCGATAAACAGCGGCAACAGAAAGGCGCGCAGCACCTCGAACGACAGGATGCCGACGACGGCGATGATGCCGACCAGCACGAAAAACGAAATCATCCGCGCCATGAACGATTCGCCCGAAAGCCTGCCCTCGATCCCCACTCGCCCCAGCGGCTCGAATCTCCGGAGACCATTGCCGGATGCCATTAGTTTAGCAGAGTCGGGCAACGTCGGCGCGGGGGGCGATTTGTGCTCAGGATCAACCGAAAAATAACTTCTCCGCAAAGCCCTCGCCCCTTGCGGGAGAGGGCAGGGAGAGGGCCCGGCAAAAACGGAAGTTATTTTTCGTTCGATCCCAGCGAGCGACGGCACACAGGAGTGTGCCTGCTGCTTTGGACGATACCCGGTGGTCAGACTCGTGTGAATTCCGCCGGCCGGCGTGGGCCACCGGTATTATTCGAACTGATAGTTCGGATTCTTGGGATCGAAGTCCTGATCCTTAAAACCGTTGTTCAGCTTCAGGTTCAGATACGTGTATTCCTCGGTCAATTGCGGCTCGCCGCCGGGCTCCTTCGGCCACTCGTACGCCTCGTACCGGATCGGTACGTTCAGCTCGTTGTCGACGTAGATCCGGGCCATGTTGAACAGGAAGTAAGGGCGCGCCTTGGGGTGGACGACTTGAATGCAGGTACACTGGCGACCGTTGATCTTGGCGCCCTCGAGCATTTTGACTTCGCATTCGCCGTACTTCATGTCCTGCTCGCCCACCTCGATCAGCCGCTCGGTGAGCCGGCGAATCCCCAACTGGGTGATCGGGTAGCGATTGCCGGCCATGGCCAGCATGCTGTCCGGCTTCAGCCGCACGGTGCCGATGAGCTTGTGGCGCAAGCCGTTGGGATGCGCCAACATGTTGCCGTCGTTGGCGCCGGCCTCGTACAGGGCCTCCTGTCCTTTGACCCGGGCAGGCCCCAGAAAATACATGTACACGCTGAACGGCTTATTGCGCACTTTGACGAACATGTACTCATGCTCGTTGAGCACGCCGTCGATCCGCTCGCGCTTGACCAGCGTGGCCGAATAGTCCTGAATCTTGTCGATCTCGGCCAGCCCCAGTCGGGCCCAACGCAAGGCCGGCGCCAACGGATGTTCGCCCGGCTGCGCCGTGAACAAGGGATTGGCGGTCGTCAGAGCCGCGGTGGATTGGCTGCCGGCCGGATTGCTGCCGGTGACATTGCTGCCGGCCGGCGTCTGCCCACAGGCCGTGGTCGCCAAACACAGCAGCGCCAAACACAGCAGCGGCAAACCAAGCGGCGCCAAAACGAGCCAGTAGCGGCGGTTCCGACAGCGATTCATTCCCTGCATCACGCGCTCCATAATAAAGATGCCACGCCGATAAACTGCGGACCGTTTCCCGGTCGGCTGGTTTTTTTGCGTAATGACCGGCCCCGCACGCGCCGCCAATTACTACAATACCCGGATCGCAATGATCTGGCCGCCGGCTTGGGGCCTGCGCCGACGGCCGGAGCCAAAAGCGTTCCATTTGCGCGATGCCAGTCTAATCGCTACAAGTTATTTTGCAGAAGAGCAATTCCCGTGACCGCCGACCGCTTCGAACTGACCACCATCGTGTCGGCGCCGTTTGACGAAAACAGTTACGTGGCGCACCTCCCAGACAGCCGACAGTGCCTGGTTTTCGACCCGGGCCTGGACCCTGAGCGGATCGTCGCATGCATTGACAGCAAGCAACTGACGCCGGCCGCCATCCTGCTGACTCACGGGCATGCCGACCATATCGCCGGCAATGCGGTGCTCAAGCAGCGCTGGCCGGATTGCCCGCTGATGATCGGCCGCGGCGACGCACCGAAGCTAGCAGATCCCCGACTGAACCTGTCGGCGAACCTGGGCTTGCCGCTGACGAGTCCCCCGGCCGACCGGCTATTGGACGATGGCGAAGTCGTCCAGGCCGCGGGCTTCGAACTGCTGGTGCGCGAAATCCCTGGCCACTCGAGCGGCCACGTGGTCTTCATCTGGCGCGAGCACCGGCCGATGTACGTTTTCGGCGGCGACGTGTTGTTCGCCGGCAGCGTCGGCCGCACCGACTTCCCCGACGGCAGCATGCCGCAACTGGCCAAAGGCATTCATCGCCATCTGTTCAGCCTCCCCGACGACACGATCGTGCTCTCCGGCCACGGCGAACCCACGACCATCGGAGCGGAGAAGGCGACGAACCCGTTTGTCGGCAAGCCGGCGGGATGGAAGGGGAGGGAAAGTGAAAAGTGAAAAGTGCAGAGTGCAGAGTGGCAATCGGAAGCCTGACGGTAGCCGCCGGTAGCCGCCGGTCGCCGGCCAGCAGCGCATCCCCCCGGCTTTTCACTTTTCACTTTTCACTTTTCACTCCGCACTCCGCACTCCGCACTCCGCACTCTCCCCCGGATTTACCCCGCTTCGCGATGTTCGCGGGGCGCGATCGCGGGCTTCATCAGCCAGTGCGGGGCGGGAATGATGTTGGGCAGCGGCTGCGGCTGCGGCTGCGGCTGCGACGGCAATGACGACGCGGGTGGCGATTTCTTCAGCCGCGCGAGGATGTCTTCGGCCACGGCGATGGCGTTGCGGCCCTGAACGCCCGAGACGCGCGGCAGGCTGCCGGTGTGAATGGCCCGGGCAAAATCTTGCAGCTCGGCCGTGATGGCGTCGGCCGGCGGAGCTTCGACGTGTTCGACGGCCAGGTGCTCGCTGAAGCTGGCCTTGAATTCGTGTTGTTCGGCAGGCGAAAGCCGCTCCAGATCGAACTCGCCCCGGCGCAGCGGCTCGCTGGGGCGCGTGAGGATTCCGCTGCGCGCCGCCAGGTCGAGATTGGCCAGACAGCCACGCGACCAGACATTGATGGTGCGCGCGGGCGTCGGGTGCAGGCGCGAAGCCGTCAGACTGGCGACGGCGCCGTTTTCGAAGGTCAGCCGGGCGTTGGCGAGATCTTCATGCCGGCCCAAGAGCGCGAGGCCCGTGGCTTCGACCCTGCGCAGCGGCGAATCCACGAGCGAAAGCGCCAGGTCGATGTCGTGGATCATCAGGTCCAGCACCACACCGATGTCGGTCGAACGGAAGCTGAACGGACCGCAGCGCGTGGCTTCGATCAGCGTCGGCGAATCCAGGCGCGGCAAGGCCACGGTCCATAGCGGATTGAAACGCTCGACGTGGCCCACTTGCAGCACCACGCGCGCGCGGTGGGCGAG
>DATCFX010001396.1:0-7754 GCA_036509275.1 Pirellulales bacterium
CATTTGACGTACGGACCAAAGCGGCCGTTGAAGGCCATGACTTTTTCGCCGCTCGTGGGATGCGGGCCCAGCTCGCGCGGCAACGACAACAGCCTGAGCGCCGTCGCCAGATCGACGTCTTCGACCTTCATGCCCTTGAGCAGCGAAGCGTTGTGCTTGTCCTCGTCGTCGGCCGCTCCACGCTGGACATAAGGACCGAAGCGGCCCGTCTTCAGATACACGGACTTGCCGGTCTCGGGGCAAACGCCCAGCGGCTGTTCGGCCTGCGCGGCCTGGTCGAGCATTTCGAGCGACGCGGTCACGGTCAACTCGTCCGGCGGAAAGCCGTCGGGAATGCTGGCGCGGCGTTCGCCTTGCTGCAAAAAGGGCCCGAAGCGACCGACGCGCACAAAGATCTCGTCGCCGCCGCCGGGCGGCTTGCCCAGCAAAATGCGGCTCACGTCGCGGGCGTCGATCTGCTCGACTTTGTCTTTGAGCTGCTGCTTGAGGCCCGCCGTGCCGTTGCCGAAGTAGAACTTGCTCAAATAATCCACGTGGCCCCGCTCGCCGCGGCTGATCGCGTCCAGATCGTCTTCCATCTGGGCCGTGAAGCTATAATCGACCAGGCCGGGCAGGTGCGACTCGAGCAACTGCGAAACGGCAAAGGCCGTCCACGTCGGCACCAGGGCGTTGCCGCGCTTCGTGACATAATCGCGGGCCAGGATCGTGTCGATGATGGCGGCATACGTGCTCGGCCGGCCGATGCCCATCTCTTCCAGCGTGCGCGTGAGCGTGGCTTCGTTGTAGCGGCTGGGGGGCTGGGTCGTGTGATCCTTGGGCTCCAGATGGCGGCAATCGATCTTCTGGCCGACCTCGACGGGCGGCAGCACGGTTTCGCGGTCGGCCAACTCGGCTTGGGGGTCGTCGGCCCCTTCGACATAGGCGCGCAGATAACCGGGAAAATCGATCGTCTTGCCGCCCACCTGAAACGTGGCGCCGCCGCCCTCGACCGTGATCGAGATGCGTCGGCCGCGCGCGTCGGCCATCTGGCTGGCCACGGTCCGCTTCCAGATCAGCTCATACAGCCGGAATTCTTCGGCCGAAAGTTGGCCGCGCAGCTTTTCGGGCAGATCGAAGGGATGTCCGGCCGGCCGGATGGCTTCGTGGGCTTCCTGCGCGTTTTTGACCTTGGTGCGATAAATGCGCGGCTCGGCCGGCAGGTAGTCGCTGCCGTATTGCGAAGCCACCAGTTCGCGGGCCGCCTCGACGGCCACCTTGGCCAGGTTCGTGCTGTCGGTGCGCATGTAGGTGATGTGGCCGTTTTCGTACAGGCTCTGCGCGGCCTGCATCGTGCGCCGAGCCGTGAAGCCGAGCTTGCGGTTGGCCTCTTGCTGGAGCGTGCTGGTGGTAAACGGCGGATACGGCTTAGTGGTATAAGGCTTGTCCTCGAGCGAGCCGACGCGGAATTCGGCCGTCCGCAGCCGCTCGGCCAGCGACTGGGCCTCGGCTTCGCCCAGCAGCAGCAGCGACGGGTCTTTGAGCTTGCCGGTGGTCGAGTCGAAGTCGCGCGTGGCCGGCACGCGGCGGTTTTCGCAGCTCACCAAGACGGCGTCGAATTCGCTGGCTTCGGCGGTTTGGGCGCCGGCCGCGGCAAACGTGCCCAGCAGATCCCAGTACGTGGCGGCGACGAACGCCATGCGTTCGCGTTCGCGCTGCACGATCAGCCGCACCGCCACGCTCTGCACGCGGCCGGCCGACAAGCGCGGCCGCACCTTGCGCCACAGCAGCGGCGAAACTTCGTAGCCATACAGCCGATCGAGGATCCGCCGCGTCTCTTGGGCTCGAACCAGCGCATCGTCGATATCGCGAGGGTGCTCCAGGGCCTCGAGGATGGCTTCTTCGGTGATTTCGTGAAACACCAGCCGGTGGACCGGCACTTTGGGGTCCAGCAGCTCGCGCAAGTGCCAACTGATGGCCTCGCCCTCGCGGTCTTCGTCCGTCGCCAGGTACAGCTCGCTGGCCTGTTTGACCAGGGCCTTGAGCTTACGGACTTGCTCGGTTTTGCCGGGCGGAATGATGTATACCGGACTGAAGCCGTGGTTGACGTCGACGCCCAGATAGGCCCAATCCTCTTTTTTGTATTGGGCCGGGATTTGCTTGGCACCTTGCGGCAAATCGCGGACGTGGCCAATGCTGGCCTCGATGATGTATTTGCTGCCCAGAAATTTACTGATCGTGCGGGCCTTGGCGGGCGATTCGACGATCACCAGGGCCTTGCCTTCAGGTTTCGCTTTGCTTTTTGCCATTTGCCAATCGTGGTTCGATTTTTGCGTGGCGGAAACGTGGATGACCGAAATAATCTGCCGGCGGTGGACCTGCCGGGCACGCTTTGGCTGGCAGTCAATAAGGCCTTGTTTCTAGCTTGTCCCGGTTGTCCAAGATGCCGTTTGGGATTGCATTTAAGTCCTGTATTCCTAAAATTGCGCCACTTGGCAGCAGGCGCCGAATTCTCGACCATCGAGCGACCGCCAGCGCCGCTGAAAGTAGACCGGGTCGCCCACGAGCCATCGACACGCGCCGAGGCAGCGCATGGCGCCGGCGCTCGAGAGCGCCCCGGCAAGAGCAATAATATCTGCATCGGCCTGCTGTCAAGCCATCTTGCGCTTCCAGCGGTCGGGTTCACAAGGACGGACCAGCTCCATGGCTTCACCTTTTTCGATCTTCCGTAAGCATCAACGGGCCATGATGGCCGTGCTGGGGATCATGTGCATGTTCGCCTTTACCTTCACGGGTTTTATGGGCGGACTGGACAGCTTCAGCGGTGGTGGCGGACGGCAAAACCCGGTGGCGGTTCGCACCAGCTTCGGCGATTACCGCGATTCCGACCTGCAAGACATGCGGCGGCAGCGGAATTTGGTCAAAAGTTTTTTGCAGCAGGCCATCGTGCTGACCCTCGATCCGCAGATGCGGCCCTTCCTGGAACCGCGGCTGGCGCAAATGCTGGATCAGCAGATGATCGGCCCCTCGACCGATCGCGCGCTGGTGGAATCGCGGATCCTGGCGCGCGAGGCGAAGCGCGAGGGCATGGTCGTCAGCGACGACAGCATCACCGACTTTCTCCGCGAGCAGACCGGCGACCAGGTGCGCGGCGATCAGTTGCAGGGAATTCTGAACGACTTATCGCGAAATCAAGGCGTGGTGAGCAAGGCCATGCTGTTCGAGGCCCTGCGCACCGAACTGCTGGCCGAAAAAATGCAGGAGATGTTCCGCTACAGCCTGCAATCCACGCCGGCCCAGCGCTGGGATTTTTTCCAACGCTTGAAGCGCCGGGTGCGGGTGGAACTGGCGCCGGTGGCGGCCGCCGACCTGGTGTCAAAAGTCTCGACCCCGCCGGAGGACGTAGCCCGGAAATTTTTCGCCGAATACAAGGATCGCGAGCCGCAGCCCGGGTCGCCGGATCCCGGGTTCAAGATTCCGCACCGCGCCGCTTTTCAGTATTTCGAACTGCACTACCAGGACTTTTATCATCCTGAGGAGATCTCCGCGGCCGAAATCTCGCAGAACTACGAAAAATTCAAAGACACCCAGTACCTGTACAACGAACTGCAAGGTCCCGGCGACGAAGATGACGAGGAGGCCGCCGAACCCGCGGCGCCGGAAAAAAAACCCGCCAAGAAGCCCGCCGAAGACAAGAAACCGAAGGCCGATGCCAGCCAGAAGCATGGCAACGGCACGCAGCCCGACGGCCAGAAGCAACACGAAAAATCGGCCAGCGCTCCCAAGGTTCTCGAGTCGGGCGCCGCCGGCGCCCCGCCTTCTGCCGACAAATCGCAGCCGCCGAAAACCGACAAGCCGAAAGCTGACAAGCGGGATCAAAACAAGCCCGAGCTAGACAAACCGGACGACACCGACGAAGATCCCGGCGCGTCGGGATCGAGCTGCGGCAGCGATCCGCAGGCCGCAGCCGACGGGGAAGAGCCCGCCGACAAGCCGGCCGAAAAGACACCGCCAGCGTCAACCGATAAGACACCGCTGGCGCCATCCGCTAAGACGCCGCCGGACGCCGGCCAGGGCCAGGTTTCTCCCGCGGCCCCGGACAAGCCAGACGCTGATGCCGCGGCGCCCCCGGGCTCCGATTCCAAGGCCGCCGGTGCGCATGTAACGCTGCCGAAAAAGTCGACGGCTCGTCCATTGAGCAACCGTTTCCTGCTTCCCAACGACATCACCAAAGGGTCGAACCCGAAATACGAACCGCGGTGGCGAGCCGAGCCAAAGGTCCGCAAGGCGTTGGCGGGGAGCAAGGCGGTGCAGCAGATGGAGAAGGTCGTCCTGGAATTGAAAGGCAAGCTCCGCCCGTTCGTCGATAAATATCTCGCTTGGGAGAACCGGAAAGCCAAGGAGCCGAATCTTCCGCAGCCGACGCCGCCCGACTTCCAAGAGCTGGCAAAAAACATGCGCGGCGTCACGGCCAGCCGGATTCCATTATCGCCCGATTACCAGATCGCGCAGGTGCCGGGCATCGGCGGCTCGCAGGTCGGCGGGCAGCCGTTTGTGGCGTTCGCGGTCACCGGGCTCAAGCTGTTTAGCGCCGTCGAATCGCTGGACAACGACGGCAACCGCTATTTGTTCTGGAAAACCGACGATCAACCGTCGCGCGTACCCGAGTTCAACGAAGTGCGCGATGAAGTCGTGGAGGTCTGGAAACTGCGCGAGGCGCGGCGGCTGATGCTCGAGCGCGCCGACGCGCTGGCGAAGAAGGCCCGCGAGTCAAAAAAATCGCTCAAAGACGCGCTTGTGGGAGAGCCGGGCGTGCAGGTCAGCGAAACGCCGGCGTTTAGCTGGATGACCGGCGGATCGGCCGGCCAGTTCAGCGACCGCTCGGAGCCGCAACGCAGCGACGTGCCCGGCACCGTCGATATCGGCGACGAGTTCATGCAAAAGGTCTTTGACCTGCAAGTGGGCGAAGTGGGCGTGGCGGAAAACCATCCGCAAACGGTGGCCTACGTAGTGCGGATGACCACGTCCGAGCCCCGGCCGGCCGTGCTGCGTGACATGTTCGCGGTCGAGCGTTTCGAGACCTACCAGTCGGTGGCGATGGAAAGCAATCGAGCGTTCTATCAACAATGGCTGCGCGATCAGATGCAGGCTTTCAAAGTCGTTTGGGTCCGGCCGCCCTACGAAGAGACGCGCGGCGAATAATCCGCGCGCCGCGCTCCGGGCCCTGCCCGCGGAGGGAACGCTACGAATGCGTATTGGCCGCTCCCAACTTGGAGCGGCTTCCGGAATGCCGGCCGCGCCGCGTGGGGCTTTGCTGCCATTCTACGGCCAGCATTAGCACGTTGATCCCGGAGCCGATGCCCAGCAGGGCAAGCTGATCGCCGGGCTGAAGATGCCCCTGCTCGATGCCAATGGCGGCCGTCATGGGCAACGCCACCGAGCCGGTGTTTCCCAGATATTCGACGGTGCTGAAGTCCCGGGCTGGATCGAGCCCCAGGGTCTCCAGCAACATGCGGCGATGGGCCACGCCCACCTGGTGGCAAACGGTCTTATCCAGTTCGCCGGCGGTCCAGCCGGCATTGGCCAGCAGCTTTTCATAGGCCGGTAGTGCGGCTTGCACGCCCTCGTGCATCAGCCGCTCGGAATCGGTGTGCATGATCGGCTGCATATCGTCGGCAATGCACTCGTCGGCGCCGCTATGGCAAAGATCGTGAAAGCGGCTGCTGGAGCGGGCCACGGCCGTGACCAGGTGATTGCCGGTGCGGCTCAGCCGCCGGTCCACCAGCAGCACGGCGGCGCTGCCCGAGCCGATCGTCAACGAAGCCACGGCTTGCTTGATCTGCCGGCGCGTGAGCGACTGGTCGGCATTGAGCGCGGCGATCGTGGTTTCCACCAGCGGTCGGCTGCTCTCGGTCCCCAATACCAGGCCGGCGCGGATCTGCCCCAGCTCGATCATGTTGGCCACTTGCAGCATGCCGTTCATCAGGCCCAGGCAAGCGTTCGAGACGTCGTACACCAGACAATCGGCCGGCAGATCGAGGCCGTGATGCACGCGGCAGGCCGTGGCCGGCTCAAGATGGTCGCGGCAAACCGAGCCATGCACCAGCGCACCGATGTTTGCGGAATCGATGCCCGCGGCAGCCAGCGCTTTTTTGCCCGTGACGATGCTCGCCTCGCTGGGCAGCATCCCGGCCGGCCAGAAGCGGCGCTCGCGAATGCCCGTCATCAGCTCCAATCGTCCCTCGGGCAAGCGCAGCCTGCGATACAACGGCTCGAGCCGTGCTTCGAGCTCGGCCGAGGTAACAACCTCGTCGGGCAGCGTGTAGGCGATCGCTTCGATGCAGACGTTTTCGTATTGCATGCCGGCCATTTCTCGCGATCACGCCGCCTGGAGCGCTTCGATGCTGTTGATGTGAATCAGCGAGCAGTGTACGGCCCGGTCAGTTTCGGGGTAGCCGACGATCAACCGCGATTTGAGCAGCACGACGTTCTCAGGATGCCGAACTTCGTGCGTTTCGCCGTCGGAAAGCCGCAGCAAAAACGGCTCAAAAGGCCGCCGATTCAGCCATTCTCGAATGGTTTCGATGCCCATGCGAATGATTCTATCACGTTGCAATTCGCGCGGCCACCGGCGCGCCCGCGAATCCGCTAGCACCGAATCTTGTGCCAGCACTCGGCGAAAACCGCAAAATGGTGAATATTCTTGCGTTCGCTGCGCCGCGTTTTATAGTCGGGACCGTGGCACTTGCGGCTGGCCTCGAAGGCCGGCGAGCAAGTGCCGCGGAAAACGCTCTGTGTTTCTTTTTCGGGGTAACTCGAAGCCAGTGAGTCAAGGGAATTAGCTCCGGCTTGCGAGCCCAATGGATTGGGACAAACGGTGGCTGTCGCGAGAAGGTCTCTCGCCCGGTTGCCGTCTGACGGTGTTAAGGATGACACTCGAAGGAAACCCTTCTTTGTCGACAGCCTCCTGTCACCACTGCGTATGCGCTGCCCAGTCGGTCATGCGCTGCTCCCTCCTTGTGCTCCAACCGCGCTTCGCTGGTCTCGGGTGAACGGTCTTAATCCGTCTTCACGTTAGCGGGGACAAAGGAAATGTCCCAAAGGAGTGGACGATGCAATCCAAGCCCATCATCGGTATGAACATGGACTATCGCTCGGCAAAAAAGGATTCGCCGGCCTTTAGCTATCTGTGTGCCGGCTATTACGATGCGGTGGTCAAGGCGGGCGGCGTGCCAGTGGTCGTGCCGCCGCTCGAGGCCGACGAGGATCTGGACCGCGTACTGGACATGGTCGACGGCATGGTGATGGTCGGCGGGGCCGATCTCGATCCGCGCCGCGACGGCTTCATGCTGCACCCGGCGGTGCGGGCGATGGATGCCCGGCGCGAAGAATTCGATCGCCGGCTGATCCGCAAAATTTCCGACCGCCGCATGCCCGTGATGGGCATCGGCGTGGGCATGCAGTTGCTGAATGTGGCCGAAGGCGGCAACCTGTTCCTGCACATTCCCGAAGACATGCCCAAGGCGCTGCCGCACCGCGATGCGATTGATCCGGCGCATCGGCACGCGCTGGAAGTCGTACCCGGCTCGCTGATGGAGCGCGTGTACGGCGAGGGCGAGATTCGCGTCAACAGCGTGCATCACATGGCCATTGATGAAGTGGCGCCCGGCTTCGCCGTGACCGCCCGTTGTCCCGACGGCGTGGTGGAAGCGATCGAGAGCGAGCGCTCCGACTGGTTCGCCTTCGGCACGCAGTTCCATCCGGAAAGCGATTCGGCC
>DATCFX010001397.1:0-1131 GCA_036509275.1 Pirellulales bacterium
CGTTGGCCGAGGAGATGACCTTGATATCGCCCGAAGGTTTTCGCACGGCGGCTGCTTTCTTGGCGCGCGGATCGGCGGCAGTCGCCGGCTGGGTCAGGCCCACGGCCGCCAGTCCGGTTGCCGCGCCGCTGAGGAAGTGCCGCCGTGACGTGGGAAGTTTTTCCGACATGCCGGGGTTCTCGCGGGCCAGCGCGTTTCGCGGGTCGTTCGTGGAGGACAATGGATCGGCGAGCCGGGCCGGCCGATGGCACGCACCGGCAGGCCGGCCCGGAGATGAGTATGGCCGGCTGTGGCAACCGAGAAAAGAGCCGGTCGGCCGCAATCTCGTGCCTTCTCCCGCAAGGGGAGAGTGAGTCTGGGCGGCCCCCCTCCTAGGCGGTCAGGCCCGTTTTCTCGGAAAATAAGGTCCCAACCGCAACCGCATTCTGACGATAGTACGCATAGTTTTCTTTTTGCCGTTGGCCCGCGTCGGACGTCGGGATACGAGCAGCCGGCGGACCACATTGCCGGGTGCAACTCCGCGGATAGTAACTCCATCCTACTTGCCGCACGCCCCGTCGACCCGGACCAGCTACCTGATACGTGCCCTTCACGGCTTCCGCCAGTCGCCGTGAAGGGCATTTTCTTGCGCTCTTTTGGCGCACCAACGGCGACGATCTTGCGCGGACAAAAAAACCTGGCTCAAATCGACCGTTTCCAGGGTTCATTTTGCCGCGCGCCGCGAATAAGATCGCACGTACGGCAAATTGTCGCGGCCATCGGTAGCCTGACATGCCGGACGGGGTCTGTTCAAATCGCAACACAAGGTTTGGGCGCATGGCATGCTATCGCTTCGTGGGGCTGTTGCTGATCTTGTTTCTCGCCCTGCCGGTGGCTGCCGCACCGCGATTAGATCCGGCGAAGATGCCCACGCCGCAATTACTCTGGCCAGCGGGCGCGCCAGGCGCCAAGGGCGATCAGGACGAAGACAAGCCGGCGCTCTGGGTATTTCTTCCCTCCGAGACTAAGGCCGTGGGCACGGCGGTCGTCATTTGCCCCGGCGGCGGTTACGCGCACCTGGCAATCGGCCACGAAGGCAAGGACGTAGCCGAGTGGCTCAATTCGCTGGGCATCGCCGCGTTTGTGCTCCGC
>DATCFX010001398.1:0-1234 GCA_036509275.1 Pirellulales bacterium
GGACCACATGGTCGGGCACCTGTTCGGGAACCTGCTCCCAATTGATGCCACGGCCCGCCTTGACGGCCGCTTGCTGATCGGGAACCAGCATCGTCAGCATGGCCGGCGTCCAATCGCCGCGGACCGTAAACACGGGAGTATCGCCCAGCCTGGTCTTGTTCAGCCGTGAAAAGCGGAAGGCCCGCTCGAGGCTGGCAGCCAGCCGCGGCAATCCCCCGATTGCCGACAGGCCGATGGGGCCCGGCCCTGGGCCGGTCGCCGGCAGGTTCGCCTTTCGTTCGGCGCTCATGACCCGGGCGAGTTCGACGCGGCTGATTATGGCCTTCGGCTGCCTGCGCCAATTGACCCAGAGATATTTGCCATCGGCGATTTGCTGCACGCTGACGATCGAGTCGCCAACTTGCAGCTTGGAATCCCAGCGGAGGCGATTGCTGGCTCCCGTAAGCTGGCGATACTCGCCATTGCCCAGGATGCGTTTGCCGAAGATTTCGCCGCGGCAGCGCATGCGGCAGGAAATCGAGCCGTAACCCTTGAGCCGTTCGGCGGCCTGATGCACCACTTGTTGCGCCGCGTCGCCGCCGGCAGGTTTGGCAGCCGCCAACTTATGGGTTTCCGGCGCGCCGTGTTCAGCCTGGATCGAACCGATCAAGGCGGCGCCCAGCGCCACCGCTAGCATGGCCCACCGCAGGGCCGCTGCCGGCGTCACCGCTGGGGTGTGGACACATGCGGCGAACCTGGCACGAACCCAGGCGGCAGCAGATGGTCCCCACAAGCTGGGCAAGCTGTACTTCATCGTGGGGTTTTGACGGATTTGCCAAAGAATCGCGTTATATCAAGCCGACCAATACCCCTTAGAGGGCGGCGGCCGCGCTTCGGCGGGCTGTTGCCGCACGAAAACCCGGCCACGATGCGGCCGATCGAAATGGATTTTGAGGGGCTGATTGTAGAGGGGGCCCTGTACCGGGTCCACGGCAATCGCTCGAGGCTGCTGGCGAAATCGTTTTTGCGCCAGCCGCCTAGGGATCAAGCCGCTGCCGGCTCGCCATCGCCGGCCATGATTGCCTGGCGAGCGCGAAGCACAGGATCAAGGAAGACACGATGAAATACCATCTGACCTTGTTAATCGCGCTGGCAGTGGCCGGCGGTTGCGCGTTGCCCTTTAAAAATAATCTGCCCCCCGCCGAGCAGATCATGCACCCCGGCCCGGGCGTGGATGGCCCCGGCCCAGGCGTGA
>DATCFX010001399.1:0-5795 GCA_036509275.1 Pirellulales bacterium
CCGCCGCTGACCTTGCCGAACAATTCGTGGTTGTACCTGGCGGTGCCGTCGCCGCGGGAAGTGCAGTTGAACGATCTGATTACCGTGCTAGTGACTGAAAGTTCGCAGGTGTTGAGCGAAGGCAATATCAGCCGCCGAACCCAGTCGAACCTCAACCTCGACTTGACGAACTGGGTCAAGCTGAATCACTTCGGCATCTCGGACGACAAGTTGTCCGCAGGCGATCCTGGCGTCGCCGGCACGCTCAACAGCCAGCTCCGCACAACCAGCCAGTTGGAGACGCAGGCCTCGGTGAAGTTCAAGATCACGGCCCGCATCGTCGATATCCGGCCCAACGGCACGCTGGTCATCGAGGCCCACAAAAGTCTCCGCAACAACAACGAGATCTGGGAACAGTCGCTGTCGGGAATCATCCGCAAGGAAGACGTGTTGCCCAACAACACCGTGATGAGCGAAGACGTTTACGAGCTGATGATCTACAAACAAGAGCACGGACAGATCCGGGACTCGTACCGGCGAGGCTGGTTGCTGAAGACCGTGGATCGGTTTAAACCGTTCTAAAAGAATGATGAGTGCAGGGTGAAAAGCAGAGTGAAAAGTGGAAAGTGAAAAGTATGATGAATGCTCGCCGGATTGTGATTGTGGTTGTGCTGCTGGTGGCGGCTTGCGTGGCGGCGCCGGCGGCCGAGGCGGCGACGCGGTTGAAGGACTTGTGCCGCATCAAGGGCCAGGAATCCAACACGCTGCACGGCTTGGGCCTGGTCGTCGGACTGTCCGGCAGCGGCGACGGCGGCAGCTTTTTACCTGCCATGCGCAGCCTGGCCACGGCCATGGCTCTGATGGGCAACTCTTTAGGCAAGGGGCAAGCCGCCGAACTCAAGGACGCCAAGAACGTGGCGCTGGTCTCGGTAATGGCCACCATTCCGCCGGGCGGTGCCAGGCAGGGCGATGAGCTGGACTGCACGGTGAGTTCGATCGGCGCCGCCAAGAGCCTGTCCGGCGGCGAGCTGTTCATCTGCTCGATGCAAGGTCCGCACGTCGAACGCGACCGGGTCTATGCGTTTGCCCAGGGCCCGGTGCAACTGGACGACCCCAAGCAGCCGACGCGCGGCAAGGTGCATCACGGCTGCCGGCTGGAAGAGGACTTTTTCAACATCTTCACCAAGGGCGACAAGATCACGCTGGTGCTGGACGAGTACCACGCCGATTTCGAACTGGCGCAGGAAATCGCCGAGGTCATCAACAGCCAACTGGCGATCCAAGCCGGCGAACCGCTGGCGCGGCCGATCAACCAGGTCAACGTCGAAGTTAAGATTCCGGCCCAGTACCGCGAAGAAACCGTCTCGTTCGTCAGCCAGGTGCTGGCGCTGACTGTCGACGAGCCGCAAACTGAAGCCCGGGTGGTGATCAACGAGCGGGCCGGCAGCATTGTGATCGGCGCCGACGTGGAAATCGGCCCGGTGGTGGTGACGCACAAGAATATCGTGGTCGAGACGGGCGACAATCTGCCGGCCAATCGCTTCCTGCCGGTGGACCTCAACAACCAGCAGTCCACGAAGCTCAAGGCCCTGGTCGAGGCGCTCAACGGGATCAAGGTGCCGACGCAGGACATCATCGAAATCATCAAGGGCCTGGAGCGCAACGGCAAGTTGCACGGCCACGTAATCATCGAGTAATTGCCAGGAGTTTGCCGTGCAGCCGATCAGCAGCAGCCTCAACCCGACCTTGCTTGCGGCCAGCCAGCCGCAATCGACGCCGGCGCTGCCGGACGACGCCGACAACAAGCCGCTGCGCGAAGCATTCGATTCGTTCGTAGGCGAGACGTTTTATACGCAGATGCTGTCCAGCATGCGGAAATCGCTGGGCAAGCCGGCGTATTTTCACGGCGGGCGCGCGGAGGAGATTTTTCAGGGGCAGCTCGACCAGGTGCTGGCCGAGCAGATGACCGCCGCCAACGCCGAGACCTTCACCGGCCCGATGTTCGAACTGTTTTCACTCAATCGAGCTTGAGAAATCAACATGGACCAAACGTGGGACGACGAACTGGCCTCGCTCTTGAACAACCTGTCGGCCGCGCAGACCGAACTCCTGGAAGTGCTGACGCGCAAACGCGAGCTGTTGGTGGCCGCGGACCTGCCGGGGCTCGAAGCACTCGAGCCACGCGAGCGCGACCTGGCCCAGCGGCTGCAAGCCTGCCACCAACAGCGGGCCGACTTGCTCAAACGAGCGGCCGCCGCGGGATTGCCAGGCGACAGCATTCGCTCGCTGTCGGGCCGGCTGCCGGCTGCCTCGCGCCAAGCGATTAACATGCGCGTGGACGAGGCGGCCAGCCGCATGCGATTGCTGCGCCATCAAGGCATTACTAACTGGGTATTGGTGCAGCGGAAACTGCTGCACTTGTCGCAATTGCTCGAGATTATCGCGACCAAGGGCCGCCTCAGGCCGACCTATGGAAGGGGGGGCGCGACCGGCAGCGCCAGCGGTGCTTTCGTCGACCAGGCGGCCTGAACCGCCGACAGCCTCCCCGCATGAAAGAATGCAGGCACGGATGCCATGAGCCTTTTCGGGTCGATCCAACTGGCTTCCAACGCGATGCAGGCCCAGCAAATCGGCCTGCAAGTCGTCGGCCAGAATATCGCCAACGCCAACACGCCCGGCTACAGCCGCGAGGAGCTGCAGCTCACGCCCTCGGCCACCGCCACCGATGGCGGCGTGCTCACCGGCATGGGCGTGCAGATCCAGGGCGTGGTGCAGGATGTCAACGAATTCCTCAATGGCCAACTCTGGAGCGCCAACGCCGATGCCGCCAATGGGCAGACGCAGCAAACCACTTATCAGCAACTGGAGGGCACGCTTAACGCCCTGGGCACCAACAGCATCGGCTCGCAGCTCGACAACTTCATGTCCAGCATCAACAACGTCCTGGACACTCCGGACGATGAGTCGATGCAGAATCTGGCCGTGCTGCAAGGCCAGTCGCTTGCACAGGGTATCAACACCCTGTCCACCAGCGTCGACACCATGCGGTCGGATCTCGACCAAAGCGTGCAGGGGGACGTGGCCAATGCCAACCAGTTGATCACCCAAATCGCCACGCTCAATTCGCAAATCGCGCAAATCCAAGGAGGCAGCAGCACCAACAGCCAGGCCGTCGGCCTGCTCGATCAGCGCAATGAGGCGATCAACCAGTTGTCGCAATTGATCAACATCAAGACCGAGTTCCAGCCCACCGGCTACGTCAATATCTATTCCGGCGGCAACTACCTGGTGTTCCAGGGTCAGTCAAACCAGCTCACCACGCAAACGGTGGACAATCGCGGCGTCACGGTGAGCAACGTGGTGATTGCCGGCACCAACGCCCCGATCGAAGCCCAAAGCGGCGAAATCGCCGGATTGATCACCTCGCGCGATTCGATCCTGGGCGGGTTCGAGGACCAATTGAATCAATTTGCCGGCACGCTGGCCTCGGAATTCAACAAGATCTACTCCTCCGGACAAGGCACGTCCGGCTACCAGGCGATCACCTCCACCGCCGGCGTGGGCGACTCCACCGCCCCGTTGGAAAACGCCGGCCTGGCATTCACGCCCACCAGCGGGTCGTTCGACTTGCTGGTCTCCAACAATCAGACCGGCGAAACGCAGACGACTAATATCCCGATCGTGCTCAATGGGCTGGGCAGCGGCGATACGACGCTCGATAGCCTGGCGGCCTCGATCAACCAGGTGCAAGGCCTGCAAGCCAGCATTACGCCGGGTGGCAACCTGACGATTTCCAGCACGTCGCCGAACCTCACGTTCGCCTTCAGCAACGACACCAGCGGCACGCTGGCGGCGCTGGGCTTGAACACTTTTTTCACCGGGTCGACCGCCAGCGACCTGAGCGTCAACTCCGCGCTGGTCGCCGACCCGACGAAGTTTGCCGCCAGCACCGGCGGCGTCGGCAACGATACGAACAATGCCGTCACGATGGCCGGATTCCTCAATCAACCGCTGGACTCGCTCGATGGCGGCACGATCACGGATCTCAACAACCAGATGACGGCCGGCGTCACTGAGGGCTCGGCCCAGTCCACGGCCACCAACAACGGTTATCAGGCCTATCAGCAAACCCTGGTAGGCGAACAATCGTCGATCAGCGGCGTGAACATCGACCAGGAAACGGTGAGCATGCTCCAGTATCAGCGGGCGTACCAAGCCTCGGCCCAATTCATCAGTACCATCAACCAACTGCTGAACACCCTGGTCCAGGTATTGCAGTGACGCACGCTGTCGGAATTGGATCCAGAACGGCCCCTGCAAGACATCGACCATGTACATCAGCTCCATCTCCTCCACGCGCACGAGCGATCAATACGTCAGCCAGCAATTGGTCGCGCAGATGGAGGGCGACCAGCAGCAGCTTTCGAATCTGCAGGAGCAGATCAGTACCGGCAACCAACTGCTGCATCCCAGCGACAACCCCAACACTGCCATGCAGGGAATGGCGGTCGAAAGCCTGCTGCTGCAAAAAGCCACGGCCGATAACAACCTGACGAACACCCAAGCCTCGCTCAATTCGGCCGAAAGCACGCTGGGCCAGGTCAACACCCTGTTGACCACCGTCCAATCGACGGCCATGACGGCCATCAGCACGTCGGCCACGTCCGGCACCCAGCAAACTGCCGTGCAGTCGGTCAACGAAGCAATCGAGCAACTCACTTCGCTGGCCAATCAGCAGTTCAACGGCCAATACCTGTTTGCCGGCTCGAACGTCAACACCGCGCCTTTCGTCTCGCAGCCCAACGGCGTCCTCTACACGGGCAATCAGCAGACGATGCAAACGTATTCGGACGTCAACACGCTGATGGGCATCAACCTACCGGGCAGCCAGGTGTTCGGCGCCCTCTCGGCCCCGCTGGGAGCATCGGCCGACTTGAATCCGGTGCTCACCCAGACCACGCCCCTGTCGCAGTTGAACGGAGGGCAGGGCGTTCCGATCGGCAGTATCACCATCTCGAACGGCACCAACACGAGCACCATCGACCTGTCGCAAGCCGCGACGATCGGCGACGTGGCCCAATTGATTGAAGAGCATCCGCCGGCCGGCAGCACCGTGACTGCCCGCGTGACCAGCACCGGATTGACCGTCCAATTGGACTCCGGCGCCGGAAATCTGTCGATCGGCGAAGTGGGCGACGGCCACGTGGCGGCTTCGTTGGGCATTCTGGACACCGGCGGCACCGGCACAAGCCTCGTGGGCGGCGACCTGAATCCGGTCCTCACCGCGACCACGCCGCTGGCCGGTCTGTTGGGCACGCGGGCCAGTGCCTCGCTCACCCAGCCCGGCCCGGGCAACGACGTCGTGCTTCAAGCGGCGTCCAACGGCACGCAATACAACGGCGCGACGATCAATCTCGTCAACTCTGCGTACCTGCAAGCCGGTCCTGGCATTACCAACGGCGCGGCCACGGCCAGTTACTCGGCCACGGGAGTGCCGGCCACCGCCGCCCTCGCCTTGGCCGGAGCCAACAACGACCTGATCCTCACCGCCAATCAGCCGGGCACCGCCTTCAACGGCGTGTCGGTCGACGTCGTCAATGGCGGCAACATCGGCAACACGGCCCAGGCCTCGTACGATGCGTCGACCAAAACGCTGACGCTCACCGTGGACGGATCGAACCAAACCTCGACCAGCGCCTTGGTCAACGCCATCGATGCCGAGGGCACCTTCACCGCCACGCGCGACAGTTCGGCCGAACCTGACACCGGCGACGGCGTGATCGAGGCGGCCAGCGTCGGCACCGATCGGGCCAACA
>DATCFX010001400.1:0-1633 GCA_036509275.1 Pirellulales bacterium
GAGCCGTATCTCTACACGCCGCGGGCCGGCGCCGTCACCGCCATGGCCGCCAGCCCCTGGGCGCCTCTGGTAGCCGTCGCCGGTCAGAAGCAGGTGTTGCTGTATAACACGGATACGGGTGAGTTGCTGGGCGTCTTGCCGTTTCCCGAGGGCAGCGTGCAGGTGCTCAAATTCAGCCGAAGCGGCAGCATCTTGCTGGCTGGCGGCGGCCGCGGCGGCCTGTCGGGCCGTGTCGTGCTGTTCGACGTCAAGACCGGCAAGCGCGTGGGCGAGGTCGGCGATGAACTCGACATGGTGCTGGCCGCCGATATCAACAACGATCACACGCTCGTGGCTTTGGGCGGCCCGCGGCGGATTGTCCGCGTGTATTCGGTGGCCGACGGCACGGTCGAATACGAGATCCGCAAGCATACCGACTGGATTTACGCGCTCGAGTTCAGTCCCGATGGCGTGCTGCTGGCCACGGCCGATCGCAGCGCCGGCTTGTTCGTCTGGGAAGCCGACACGGGCCGCGAGTTTCAGAATCTCACGGGCCACACGGCCGGCGTCACGGACGTGAGCTGGCGCAGCGATGCCAATCTGTTGGCCAGCTCCAGCGAAGACGGCACGGTCCGCTTGTGGGAAATGGAAAACGGCAAGCAGGTGAAGAGCTGGTCGGCGCACCCCGGCGGTACCACCGCCGTGGCGTATGCTCGTGATGGCCGGCTGGTCTCGGCAGGCCGCGACAAGCAAGCTCGGCTGTGGGATGCCAACGGCAAGAACCTGAAGGCGTTTGCCCCCTTTAGCGACCAGGTGTTGGAAGCGGCCATTACGCACGATGGCGGCCGCGTGGTCGCCGGCGATTGGACCGGCGAAATCCGCCTATTTGGCGCGGCTGATGGCGCGCTGGTGGCGCGCTTGCTGGAGAATCCGCCGACGCTGGCCATGCTGATCGAGGGCGAAACGCAGCGTGCCGGCCAGTTCGAAGCGGAAGCCAAAAAGCTGGCAGCCGAGGTCGCGCAGTTGGATCACGCGGCGCAGGCCGCAGCCGCCGCCACGAAAGCGGCGTCCGAGCGGGCACAAGCCGCGGCAGCCGAACTCAAACGACTGCAAGCGACCCGTAGCCAGCTAGAGAAATCGATCGTCGACCAAACGGCTGCCGGCAAGAAGTCTCGCGAAGTGCTAGCTGCCGTACGGACCGCGGCGGACAAGGCCCGCAGTGATGAAACACCGGCCCGGCGGGTGGTCAATCACAATACCGGCGCATGGCGTGCTGCCTCCGAACGGCTGGCGAAACTCGACCAGGAGCTGGCTCGCGCGGCAGACAAGCTGCAAGCAGCGAAAAAGGCGCTGGCCGACAAGCAGGCCCAACTCGACAAGTTCAAAGCTGACAAGGCCACTAAGGCCAAGGACGAAGGCCACGGCAAGAAGCTTGCCAACGAGGTTGCAGAACTTCAGCGGCAAGTGAAATCGGTCGAGGCCGTTTTGGCCGCAGCCACGGATAAAAAGGCCGCCGCTACCCAAACTCTCGACAAGCTGCTGGCGGAAAAAACGGCCGCCGACAAGCTGTTGGCTGAAAAAACCGTAGCGACCAAGCGGGCCAGCGACCTGGCGACCCAAGCGCAGGCCGCGATCCGAGTGGCGGAGCAGGCTC
>DATCFX010001401.1:0-7210 GCA_036509275.1 Pirellulales bacterium
TAGCCGACGTCCTGCAGCCGCGCGGCCGACTCGACCAATCCCCGGTCGCGCCGGTCCAGCCCGAAGCGATCGGCCACTTGTGAAAGGATCAGGCCGGCCAGCCGTGCGATCTGCTTGCCGTGCCGCATGTCAGTGCCGCACTTGCTGGCAAAGCGGTCGACGGAGAGTTCGCGGTCGGGCGAGCCGTCGCCGGCAATGCCGGGCGAGCCGTCGATCATCGTCAGCAGCAACCCGTCGCGGACGCCGCGATCGTGGATCACCACCCGGTTCAAGTTGAAATATCGCATCAGCCGGTCGATGATCGCCACGCCGGCGACGATGATGTCGGCCCGGTCCGGGCTGAGCCCGGGCAGGCTGCGGCGGGCCTCGCTGGTCATTTTGCGCAAGCGGTCCAGCAGGTGCCGGACTTCGGCCCGATTCACCTCGCTGCCGCGCAGCGGCAGGCCCATCTGGCCTTTGCCGGCCATGATCATTTCGGCCAGCGTCGTAAAGGTGCCGCCGGAGCCGATCAGCAGGTGCGGTTCGAGCAGCACGTGCCGCGTCTGCTTGCGCAGCTCGCGATCGATGGCGTCGAGTAGCTCGTCGAACTGCTCGACCGTCAGCGGCTGGTTGCTGTTGTGCACCTCGGTCAGCCGCACGGCGCCCAGCGGCGTGGTGCAGATGGCCTCGATCAGGTTGCCGGAGGCCAGGATGATCTCGGTGCTGCCGCCGCCGATATCGGCCACGGCCACTTGCTTGCCTTCGAGATGAAAGTTGCGGGCGACGCTGAAAAAGGCCAGGTGGGCTTCTTCTTGCGCCGAGATGACCTCCATGTCCAGCCCGGTCTCCTGCTTGACGCGTTGGCAGAAGTCAGGGCCGTTCTCGGCTTCGCGCACCGCGCAAGTGGCGATCACGCGCAGCTCGCGGACCTGGAAGCCGGCGGCAATTTGCTGCATCCGCCGCAACGCCTCGAGCGACTGCTCGACGGCCACGGGATTTAACTGGCCGGTGGCGGCCAGTCCCTTGCCTAGGCGGGTGGTGGCCTTTTCTTCATCCAGAATGCGGTAGTTCCCCTCGCGCAGGGGCTCGGCAATGATCAGCCGAATACTGTTGGTGCCGACGTCGATGGCCGCCAGCCGATGGGCCAGCTCGGGCGAAAGGAAATACTGTTTCTCTTCCATGCAAAAACTTGCCCTGATTGTGCGGTCTCGGCGAGCTCAACGTTCAAGTTAAAAGTCGAGTCAATGGTAGCATAAGCTGGGTCGATTTGGGGCCGCCCGGCGTTTGGCAAACGTTGCTTTACGCCCCCCTTTATAAGGAAAGGCGAAAAATAGCCCCTCTCCCGCAAGGGCGACGAGTTTGCGGAGAACTTATTTTTCGTTCGATCCTAATAATTGGCTGTGGTCGATGTGTCGGCCGGATCGCCGCAGATGCGCGACGATTGGCTCGCTCGCGATCATCATGGCCGCGAGCATTTCGCTTCGCTTGCCGGTACACGGCATAAATCGGCTCCGCCGACGAGCGTATCGCTGATTCGGAATCGCGGTACGTAATTTGCAAACGGCTGGCCGAGCCTCGCCTACGACCGCCGTGGCCCCACGATGTGCGCGCTTAGCCGCACGCAGCGCGGCGAGTCGGCAAAACGGGGGCGGGCCTGGCAGAATTCTCTAACGGAGGCCGCACACATGTATCACCACGTCAAGAAGTTGATGTATACCGTTCACGTCGACACGCCGGATCCCCGCTTTGGCAATATGCTCTTGGAGCAGTTTGGCGGCGCCAACGGCGAGTTGGCGGCAGCGATGCAATACTCGATCCAAGGGCTGAATTGCGACGATCCGGAGCGGAAGGACATGCTCATGGATATCGGTACCGAGGAATTGAGCCATCTGGAAATCGTGGGCAGCCTCGCGCGATTGCACCTGCTGCCCATGAAAACCGACCACGAAGCGGCCGAAGCCGATCCGCTGGTGGCGATTGCCGGCGGCGGGGGCGTGACGCTTTGCAATTCGATGGGCGCGTCCTGGACGGCCGACTATCTGAAGATCACCGGCGAGCTCGATGTCGATCTTCGCAGCAACATTGCCGCCGAGGCGCGGGCCAAGATCGTTTACGAGCGGCTGATCGACCATTGCGACGATCCAGGCACCAAGGACGCGTTGCAGTTTCTCATGACGCGCGAAATCACGCACATGAAGGCGTTTATGCTCGCGCTGGAAAGCATGAAAAAACCCGCCCTGTCGATCGGGAAGATTCCGCCCACCAAGGGCCTCGTTGATGAGTATTTCAACGATTCGACCGGCGAAGGCGACGACGGGGCGATCGATGCTCGCGGACCGTGGAACCAGGGCAACGGTTGGAAGTATCGCGAGTCGCCCGCGTTCGAGGCCCGGCAGCCGGCGGCCGGGGGCAACGGCAAACAGAGCGCTCGCAAGAAGCGCGTGAGTAAGTAGATTCCACGCGCTGCGCAAACGCTCGGAATCACCTTAGGATCGACCGAAGAATAACTTCTCCGCAACCCCTCTCCCCTTGCGGGAGAGGGCAGGGTGAGGGGCCGGGAAAAACGGAAGTTATTTTTCGGTCGATCCTTATCCAGGTCGTCCACGCGAGCGCGCGTGTCGTGTCTTGCCGATATTCGCTACGAACACCGATGTAGGCACGTGGAAGTAGGCCGCCAGCGCGCCGATCATCCCCCTGCTGAAGGGCTTCTTGCCTGCGAGGACTTCCGAAATACCGCTCTTGGCCAGGCCCGCTTCCTTGTGAAGTTGAACCTGTGTGACGCCTTTGGCTTCCATCAGGTGCCTTAGCAAATCGGCATCGGATGCCGCAGGAATCTGGTGGTACTGGTCTTCGTAGACCACGACCAGATCGCAAAGAGCGTCGAGGTACGCCTGCTCGCCGCCATCGAGTTTCTTCTGATTTGTAAGGCGATCAATCATCGCCTGGGCGGCATCCAGATGCTCTTCAGACTTGATGGACACAAGTGGCAGTTCTTGAATCAGCTTCAGGTACGTGTCTTGCTGCCGTTTGCTGAGGATCTTCATAGGTCGCACCATAAAAACAGGGCTATTCGCAACCTCAGTCGTTTTTCCATTCGCCTTCGTCATATTCTTCGTGCGCACGCGATGCGCGGCGGCGCGGTTAGACGCGCGATTCGAGGATTGCGCCGCAGCGGCGAAAATGCTCGGCTTGCTCGGCCGTGTAACGGGCGTTGCGCAGGTCGACCAGGTAGAAGTCCACATTGCCGATCGACGCGCCGCGCAAATCGGCGCCGCATAAGTTAGCTTTGCGAATTTCTTCTGGCGACTTGAAACCCTGCTCCAGGTATTCGTCGGTATAGAAGCCCGTGCGGCTGCCTTCGCTGGCAATGGGGCTGCCGACTAGCCCGCTGCGCGACGAACCAAGATGGAAGGTGGAATGTCTCAGGTCGGCGTCGCGCAGGTCAGCCCCTTCCCAATCAATTTCGGCCAGCCCGGCTCCCAGCAGCCTGGCACGGCGGAAGACCGCGCCCGGCATGCGGCTGCCGGTCAAATAAGAACGGCGGATGGCCGCGTCTTCGAAATGGGCGCCTGGCAGCCGCATGCCTTCCAAGTCGCACATGAACAGGCGGCTCCCTGCGAATCGTGCGCCGCTGAAGTCGGCTGTCCGCAAGACGGCGCGCGGGCAACAGTGCCGGCCCCGGCTACGACCTGGCGACGGGGCTTGGCTCGCCCATCGCCAACCTGCTGGTTCCCGCGATGGTCAACATGGTCGATCCGGCCATGACCATCAACGGCGGCAGCGCGACGTTCGTGCGTGGCGGAAGCGCCGCGACCGTGGCGCCGAACCTTTCGCTCGTTGACACGCATGGCACGCTCATGCTATCGGCCACGATCACGATCGACAATCCGTTTGACAATTCTTCCGAGGTGGTGACCGCCAACACGGTGGGCACGAACATCACCGAGAGCTACAGCGGCGACACGCTGACGCTCGGCGGCCAAGACACGGTGGCCGACTACCAGCAGGTGCTGCACACCGTGGGCTACATCGATCGTTCGCCGACGGCCAACACCACGGCGCGCCAGCTCACAATTCAAGTCACTGACGTGGATGGTTTTTCCACCCAGATCACGCAAAACGTGACCATTGACGCCGCACCGCAGGTGGTCGGCGCTTTTGTCAGCGGAACGGCCTGGAACGCATCGTATCTGAGCATGCTCGATGCGGCCGGCCTGGGCAGCACGGCAGCGGCCGGACAAGGCTTTGAATTGGCCAGCGGCGCCGGTCAGCTCACGACGATGGTTCCTTGGAACAACGTCAATCAGATTTCCATCGCCTTCAGCGAGCCGGTGACGGTCTCGCAAACGAGCCTGACGCTTTACAACTCCAGCAATACGGCAATCACGGCCTCGGCCTTCAGCTATAACAGTACGGCCAATATCGCCACCTGGCAGTTCGCCACGCCGCTGGCCGCCGACAAGTACGTAATGAACCTGACCGCTAGCACCGTCACCGATGCGGCCGGCGCCGAACTCGACGGCGATTGGTCCACCAACGTCAGCACGTTTGCGGCCGGTTCGGGTGATGGCACGCCCGGCGGCGATTTTAATTTCTACTTCGACGTGCTGCCCGGCGACGCCAACAATAGCGGCTCGGTCACCAACGGCGACGTGCTGATCACCAAGCTGCAAGTCGGCGCCACGAGCAACTCGAGCAACTACCTGCTCGACGTAAACGCTTCGGGTAATATCACGAACGGCGACGTGCTGCTCGAGAAGCTGCAGGTCGGCAGTAATATCAACAGCTTCGTCAATCCGCAACTGCCGCCGCAATCCGCACTGCCAGCGACGATGCCGGGCAGCGACCTGGCAAGCGCACTGTTGACGACGACGGCACCACCGGCCAGCGATCCCGCCCTCCCGGTTCAGTCGGGTTCGGCGCCGATCAGTCAGCCGGCCGTCGCCAGTGAGGTGTCGTCCATGGTGATTTCGCCGGATTCATCCGTCGTCAGTGCGCCGGGCACAGCACCGGCCGGCTGGTTAAGACCGATCGGCTTGTTGAATTCGCCACTAGCGACGAGCGCCGTCTGGGCGATCCCCGTGGCTTTGCCGGGCGACGAGTCGTCACCGCCACCATCCATTGGGCCATCATCCATTGCGCCGCCCGCGGCCGATGCGCTGTTTCAGTCGTGGTCCGAACCGGCCCGGTCCGCAGCGCCGGCACTGGAGTCCAGCGCCGCCTTGGCGCTCGTGCTCAACAGCCTGACGCAGGCTTCGCCGCGCGTGGCATCGCTGCCGGCCTTGGACGTTGCCGACGCCGATGCGCCCACGTCGCCACCGGCCGCGAGCGCAGTTGGGCGTTCGAGCCAGCCGGGGCGACTGAACTTGGACGAAGACTTCTTCACGAACTCAGCCGCCAACGCTGACCAGTTCGCGGCGTTTGATCTGGCGATCGCGGCTGCGCCGGTGCGGCATGCTAGCGGGCTCGGCACGCACGCTGGCATCTCAGCACGCCCAAATCAAGCAGCTTCCAGATAGCAGAGCATTTGAATCGCCAGCCGGGCATTTTGCAGGCCGCCGATTTCTTCCACAAACTGCTCGACCGCGTGCCGGCGATCGTCGCCAGTCTCTTCCAGAGCGATCCGGATTTCGCCGGCACTGAGATCCTGGATCCGAATCATTTCGCTCATGGATGGGCTCCTGCGGTTCAAGTTTGTGTGGGGGGCTTGTTACGGAGTTACCATCGGCATCGGCTCGGCCGGTGGTTGAGCACCAAGAAGCGATAAGCCCTGCGCTCGCACTGCGCGCACCGCGCACGAGCGCCACGACCGTTACATTTTCTCGGCGGCGAGGCGCCCGCATGAACTCCTGCCAGCGCTAGCGACGCGCTCGCGTTCGCACTCCCCCGTGGCAGGCGCGCGCAAGAAAAACCGCGGGCGACCCAATGAGGCCGCCCGCGGTCAATGCACCAGCAGTGTCGTGCTGACTGTGCCCACGCGCTGACCGATCTTGCGGCCGCGCGCGGACGCGACACCTTATTCAATCGCCTTGTGGACATCCTGCATGATCTGCTTGATGTCGTCGCTATCGGGAACGCCGGTGTAACCATGACTGGCGACCACCTTGCCGTCGCGAGCCACGATCACCGTCACCACCGCATCGGGATTGATGCCGTAATCGTCGGGACCATTGGTCGATTCTTCGGGCACCACGATCGGCAGGTTTTCCACGCCGTTGTCCTTAGCGAAGCTCTTGGCGCTCGATTCGGCATCGGAGCGGCTCTCGCCGACGATGTTCACGAAGGCCTTGAGCTGCTTATCGGAGTTCTTTTCCACGGCCTTGTCGAGCTTCTTGACCAGGCCGGCGATCTCGTCGCTGTTGCGCGTGAAGACCATGACCATCGGCTTGGCGCCATACTTGCAGCGGTAGCACAGCTTGTCGCCCACGCTCACGCCGTCGTCGTCCGCGCCGGCGCATTTGACTACGTCGAACGGCCCGATCTTGTCGCCCGCTTGCGGGCCGCTTTTCACTTCAGTGCTCGCGCGGGCGGTGGTGGCAGCCGCGAGAACGGCAATTGCACAAATGCCTGCTAACCATTTCATAATTCGTCCCTCGTTCCTGGAAAAAAATCGTCAGACGTACGAAACGACACGCTTGAAATCACGTCGAGATCGTTCCTGCCGCTTGCAAGCTCGGTTTCATGCACGCGGTTGTTACTTGCCCGCCTGGGCTGAGCCGGAATCATAGGCAGCCGGCAAACCCAGGCAAGCCCCCAGCAAACCAAGCCAGCCAGCCGAGTGGCAACTTCGTGGCCACGATGTTTTGAGCCGCAAGGTTTGGCCTGGCGGGGCGGCTCGTCCCTGGCAAGCAAACGCGTCATCAGGCTAACGTCTGACGGCAGCGGCGGCAAGCACCTGGATGAAATGCGGAAGGGCGAAGTCCGCGACCAGCGGTCGCGGCTTTATGAAACGCTAGCGGTGCCCTTTGAACGGCTGGTATGGCAAATGTTGCTCGGCGCCCGCACGCAGCGTGATGCCTAAGCCGGGACCAGCGGGCAGCTTAAATCGGCCGTTGACGGGCCGGTTGGGATGCTCAGCCAGTTGGGCGTGCAACTCGTAGTCGGCCGGCGAGCCGATCGTTTCCAGCATCAGGCAATTGGGAATCGCCGCCAGCAAATGCAGCGAAGCCGCCGTGGCCACCGGGCCGTTGGGATTATGGGGACAAATGGAAACATAATGTGATTCGGCCAG
>DATCFX010001402.1:0-10269 GCA_036509275.1 Pirellulales bacterium
GCCAGCCGATCGGCGGCCCGGGCTGCGGCGTGATTACCAAGCGATGCGGGACATGTATCTGACCGATCCGACCAGTTTCGACGACATACTCGCGACCCTTGCAGATATGGAAGAACGCATCAACCGCGTTGGGAGCGGATAGGACGCTGATGATATTGGCCGCTCGGAAGTCAGGGGGCGACGTGAGGCGGCGGCGTCAGAAATCCGCGATATATTGGACCTGCGGCGCCATCCAGAATTTCTATTTAGCGAGCGTCATATGGAACCACGAGACGAAAAGACCGCACACGAAAGAGCGTCGTGAGAAAGCCAGAGAAATCATCTTGAAATGCGCGCTCAATGAAGAGGAGTTTTCATATGTTCTTTGGGAGCTTCAGAGACAGAGGCTCGAATCTGAAGATGTGACGGAAACACTTATGTCATACCTCCAAGAGCAGGCTGAACGGATGCCTGCCTACGTGAGGCGGCTTGCTGATGCACTGCGTGAGCGGACGCTTAAAAGGAAAGCGGAATGGGACCTGAAGTGGCCTAAAGAGTCTTCGTGAGAAGTTGATATAGACAGAAAACTGGAGGAGCAGACGCC
Source organism: Pirellulales bacterium (assembly GCA_036509275.1). GTDB lineage: Bacteria > Planctomycetota > Planctomycetia > Pirellulales > PNKZ01 > DATATB01. The sequence continues at coordinate 584 of DATCFX010001402.1, forward strand.
CGCCGAATGGCTGTGGCATGGCCGCTGCGATGGCGAATCGTCTCGCAATGGCGATTGTTCAAGGGATTCTGCAATGAGGTTCGTCACGTTGTTCCCGCGAGATCACCGAGAAGCTGGCGATGATCCGCTTCTGCGGCAACTGCGTCGAACGGCTCGTTAACGCGCAAGGGATAGCGAAAGAGATAGCCCAAAATCATGGAATCGGTGGGAAACATGGAAATCCACAAACTACGCACCTATTGAGACTTACGAAAATGCTGCGAGTTGGAATTGTCGGAATTGGCTTCATGGGGATGATCCATTACCTGGCCTGGCAGAAGGTGCGCGGGGCGCGGGTGGCCGCAATCAGCACGCGCGATGCCAAAAAGCTGGCCGGCGATTGGCGCGGCATCCAAGGCAACTTTGGCCCGCCGGGCACGGTCATGGAACTGGGCAACGTCGCCACGTATGCCGAGTGGGAAGATCTGCTCGCCGATCCGAGCATCGATCTCGTCGATGTCTGCCTGCCGCCGGCCATGCACCCGCAGGTGGCCCTGGTGGCGGCCAAGGCGGGAAAACACGTGCTGGTGGAAAAACCGATCGCGCTGGTGCCGGCCGATGCTCGCAAAATGGTGCAGGCCGCCCAGCGTGCGGGCAAGCTGCTCTTGATCGCCCATGTGCTGCCGTTCTTTCCCGAATATGCGTACGCCCGCAAGCTGATCGAGAGCGGGAAATACGGCAAGCTGCTGGGCGGGAATTTCAAACGCATCATTTCCGATCCCTCGTGGATCAAAGATTTCTTCGATCCCGAGAGCATCGGCGGCCCGCTGGTGGACCTGCACATCCACGACGCGCATTTCATCCGCCTGGTGTGCGGCATGCCGAAGGCCCTGTTTAGCACGGGCCGCATGCGGGGCGACGTGGTGGAACTGTTCAACACCCAGTTCCTGTTCGACAACAATCTGGCCGTGGCGGCCAGCGGCGGCGTCGTCCGGCAGCAAGGCCGGTCGTTCACGCATGCCTTCGAGATTTACCTGGAGCAGGCCACGCTCCTGTACGATTCGGCCGTGATCGGCGGGCAGCCCGTGGCGAACATGCCGCTGACCGTGCTCGGGCCGAAGGGCAAAGTCCTGCGACCCGACCTGGGCGACGTCGACGCCTTTGCGCTGGAACTGTCCGAGGCCGCTCGGGCCGTGCGGGCCGGGCAACCCTCTCCGCTGCTGGCCGGGCAACTGGCCTGCGATGCCCTCGTCTTGTGCCACAAACAGACGCAATCGGTCCGCAGCGGCAAGCTGGTGACGGTGTAGGTCTCGCGGCAGCGGATCGATTTTGGCGAGCGGCAAGCGCGAGCGTACCGGTGATTCAGCCCGGGCGACGCCGCATGGGAATAACCGGCAAGCTCGCGCTTGCCGCGCGCCCGATTGCACGGTTTTTCCGCCTTGGAAAAATCTACAATGTTTGCAGATTTTGCAAGACCTGCCGGGCCTGCCGTGGCCAGGCCGCCTGCAACCATTTCCGCCGGCCGGCCGCCGGCAGTGCGGGCTTTATCGTCGGACCAACAGTCCCGCTCGCGCCAGCCGGTGTCGGCCGTGTGGCCCGCGCCCGTGACGCAAGGCCGGTCGGGTCGCACGCTTTGGAGCGATCGCCCAGCACGGAGAGCGGGAAAACTTCAGCCGCTTTTTTGACCGAGCCCGAAGCGTGGCCTATATTCGAGACGGCCGAATTGCCGGACCCGCTATTTGGCCGTGTCGTTGTACGAGCGCAAAGCAATTTGCGCCACCCATGCAGCCTGCCAGGCCGCCGGGGGACATCGGGCGAAACGTATTTGCAAGTTTTTCACGGATGTCCACCAACGCCCCGCACGCGCACTTCCTCTTGAGGATGCCTTTCATGCGACGTAGGGTCTGCCTTGCTTTTGGTTCCGTCGTGTTGTCCTGGGGACTGCTGATAGCGTGGCCGCTGGCGGCCTCCGCGCAGCTCTCGTTTGTCGATAGCTCGTCGCCAGCCGTGGCGATCTCGTCGCCGGTGGACGGCGTCGTCGAGCGCGGCAAGCAGCTCGAGGCGCAGCGCCGCTGGGGCGAAGCGCTGTCGCTCTACGAAGAAGCGATCCGCAACCACCCGCACGATCGGGTGCTCGAGCAGCGGTTCTCGCTGGCCCGAACGCACTACGATCTGGCCCGGCGGTATAGCGACAGCTCGTTCCGCAACTCGCTGACTTCGATGTCGTTCCGCGAGGCGCTGGAGCTGTATGCCGAGGTGCTGGGCAAGATCCAGACGCACTACGTTGAGGTGCCCGACTGGGACCTGCTGGTGCGCCACGGCACGCAGGGCCTGGAGGCGGCGCTGACGGACCCGATCTTCGCCGAGCGGAATCTGCCCGGCATGCCGCCGGCGCGGGTCGAGCATTTCAAACGCCAACTGCACGACTACCTGGCAACGCGTGCCGGCGCCGGGCGCGCCAGCAGCCGGCAAGAGGCTCGCGACCTGGTGGCCGTAGCGGCCCAGTATGCCCACGATCAACTCGGCCTGCTGGAAACCGCGGTGACGCTGGAATATGTCTCGGGCGCCACCAACGCGCTGGACCAATACTCGACGTATCTGACCGCCGGACAGCTCAACGAAGTTTATTCGCAGATCGAAGGCAACTTCGTCGGCCTGGGGGTCGAGCTCAAGGCGGCCGACGGCGCGCTGCTGATCGTGAAGGTGATTACCGGCAGTCCGGCCCAGCGCGGCGGCGTTCTCCCGAACGATCGCATCGTGGCCGTCGACGGCCGCAGCACCAGCACGATGACGACCGACCAGGCGGCCAACATGCTCCAGGGCAAAGAGGGCAGCATGGTGGATGTCACGGCCGTCAGCCCCGGGCAGCGGGCCCGAATCGTGCGTATCCGCCGCGAGCAGGTCGAGGTGCCTAGCGTGGATAACGTCCGCATTGTCGACGCCGCTTACGGAGTCGCTTATCTCAAGCTCACCTGCTTCCAGAAGACCACATCGCGGGACCTGGACACGGCCCTGTGGAAACTGCACCGCGACGGCATGCGAAGCCTGATCATCGACCTGCGCGGCAACCCGGGCGGTTTGCTCACCACGTCGGTCGACGTGGTCGACAAGTTCGTCGAGAAGGGGATCATCGTCTCGACCCGCGGGCGCAGCTCGCAGGAAGACTATAATTACTCGGCGCGGCAGGCCGGCACGTGGCGCGTGCCGCTGGTGGTGCTGATCGACGGCGACAGTGCCAGCGCCAGCGAGATCTTTGCCGGAGCCATCCGCGATCATCGCCGCGGCGTGATCGTCGGCACCCGCAGCTACGGCAAGGGATCGGTGCAAGGCATCTTCCCCTTGAACGTGGCCAACTCGGGCCTGCGGCTGACGACTGCCAAGTTCTATTCGCCGCGCGGGCTGCCGTTCAGCCAGATCGGCGTCTCGCCCGATCTGCTCGTGCAGCAAGCCGCCAAGCCGGTGGTGGGCGACGATGGCGCGGCGCTCCCCGTGGCCGGCCAGGCGGACCCGGTATTCGATGCTGGCGTGCGTGAGTCGCGGCGGCAAGTGGCCCGCAAGTAAGCGGACGCTTGGCGGTAGTTGGCTCATAAAGCCGCGACCGGTGGTCGGGGGACTGGACGCATGGCCGCGACCAACGTACGGACCCGACCAGCGGTCGCGGCTTTATGAGCGCACGGTAGCCCGGCTCTCGACATTCGGGGGGTGCCTGCCCGGCTTGCCGGGGCTTTCCAGCTTGGATTGTCGGCGGCGTCCCGGTAGGATCAAGGCTTCGATAGCCCCAAAATCTCTGCTGCATGGCGCGGCCGATCGACTGCGGCGGTGGAAAGATTGCACGCCGGGCTGCTGCCTGGAAGGCTCATGTTCGACGCGCTCGGTCAATTCATCGCGCACCGCTGGCGGCTGGCCCTATTGGTCTGGGTTGCTGCCGCCGTCCTATTGACGCTCGTGGCTCCGCGCTGGGACGACGTGACCAACGACGGCGATCTGGCCTACCTGCCTGCTCGCATGACCAGTGTTCGCGGCGAGCATCTGCTGGCCGCGGCCTTTCCCGACGATGCCGCCAAGAGCCAGATCGTGCTGGCCGTGGCCCGCGAGGACAAGCCGCTCTCGGCGGACGACCTGGCGTTTCTCGAACGGCTGGCGGCCCGCTTTCCGCCCGACGAGCATGCCCGGGTCCCGGTGTTGGCGGTCTGGACGCCCGAGACCGACATCGTGGGCCGCAAGCTCATCAGCCGCGATCAGCGTGCGGCGATCGCCATCCTCAAGCTGTCGACCGAGTTCATGGCCGTGCGCAATGCCGACGTGCTCAAGGCCGTCACCACAGTCCTGGCCGAAGAGCGGCTATCGCCTGCCCGGCCGGCCGGCCTGGAACTGGGGGTGACCGGCTCGGCCGCCATCGGCGGCGACACGATGGCCTCGGCACACGAGAGCATTCAGCACACCGAGCTGACGACCATTGCGCTGGTGATCCTGATCCTGGCGCTGGTGTATCGGGCGCCGCTGCTGGTGCTGGTGCCGCTGCTGACCATCGGCGTGGCCGTGACGCTGTCGATGAAACTGGTCGCCCTGCTGACGCTCGTGAACCATCTGCCAGGTTTTGAGTGGTGCCATTTCCAGGTGTTCAAAACCACCAAGATCTTTGTTGTCACGATTCTGTTTGGGGCGGGCACCGACTTTTGCTTGTTTCTGGTCAGCCGCTACCGCGAGGAGTTGGCTCGAGGGCTGGAACGGCCCGAGGCCTTGGCCCATGCCCTGGGCAAAGTGGGGCACGCCATCACGGCCAGCGCCATGACCACGATCATCGGCCTGGGCATGATGGTGGCGGCTGATTTCGGCAAGTTTCGCAATTCGGGGCCGGCCATCGGATTGTGTCTGTTCGTGGCGCTGCTGGCCTGCATGACGTTGGCCCCGGCGCTCTTGCGACTGTTCGGGCCGGCCGTATTTTGGCCGTTCGGTCCTCGGCCGACCAACGAAGTGGGCGACAACGGCCAGCTGCGCGTCGATTCGCGGGCTGGGCGTTTTTGGAACCGCTTGAGCTACGCGATCGTCGCCCGGCCAGGATTGATCCTGCTGGCCAGCGTGTTGGCGATGTCGACGGTGATTGTCGCGTCATGCCGCGAGTTCCCACGACCGGCGGCTGACGCGTCATGGTGGAAGCTTCCGCTGCCGTATATCCAGATCAGCTACAACCTGCTGGGTGATCTCGATCCCCAGCGGCCTTCGATCGTCGGCACGCGGCTCGTGCAGCGGCACTTCGCGCCTGGTGAACTGGGGCCCGTGACGCTCGTGGCCTACAAGCCGCCGCCACGGCTCGGCCAATCGCCGGAGTCCGACCAGCAGCGGCAGCACTTGTTCAATGGCGACGAGGGCGAGCGCGACGTAGCCCGGCTCACCAAGCTGCTCTACGAGATGCCCGGCGTGGATAGCGTGCGGAGCATCGCCGAGCCGCTGGGGGGCGTTCCCGGCGTGTTCAATCCGCTCAGCACCGGCGGCCGCCGCAAGATGGCGGCCTTGAAAAACCCGCGCACCAAGGCCAACTTTTTGTCGCAAGTGCCGCGGTTCGAGGGTCGCGTAACCCGGCTGGACATCGTGCTGACCGCCGATCCCTTTTCGCGCGCCGCGGCCCAATCGCTGGGCGAGATCGAGCGGCGGGTGCTCGAGCTGCGCGACGATCCAGAATCGGCGTGGCACGAGACGGAGTTCGATTTTACCGGCGTCACGGCCGGCACGCGCGACCTACAAGCCGTCACCCAAAGCGACGAAACGCTGATCCAACGGCTCGTGACGCTGGCCGTGCTGGGGATCCTGATCGTCGTGCTCCGCCGGCCGCTGATCTGCCTGTACCTGATTGCCTCCGTGCTGTTCAGCTACTACGTGACCATTGCCGCTACGCAATTGGTGTTCGCCCGCGTGTATCCCGAGTTCGACGGGCTGGACTGGAAGGTGCCCATCTTCTTGTTCGTGATCCTGATTGCCGTCGGCGAGGATTACAATATTTTCCTGGTCACCCGGGTGCTGGAAGAACAGCGCCGCTGGGGCCTGCTCGAGGGGCTGCGGCGGGCCGTGGTCAGCACCGGCGGGATCATTACCAGTTGCGGCGTGATCATGGCCGGCACGTTCATTTCGATGATGACCGGCACGCTGCGCGGAATGCTCGAGCTGGGATTCGCGCTCACGCTGGGCGTCATGCTCGATACCTTGATCGTGCGGCCGGTGCTCGTGCCCGCCTTCCTGGCGATCTTGTGGCGCCGCGCCGCCGCGCCGCTGCCGGACGACCGTGCTGCGCAGGCCGACACCCGCGGCCACATGGAAAACGGTACTTCGGCTAACGGCGCCTCGGCTAACGGCGCTTCGGGTAATGGTGCCTCGAACGGCGTCGGATCGAATGCTGGCGCGGCGATCGGCAAGCCGCATGCCTCGGAGCTGTCGGGTTTGGGCAACCGTTGACGAATCGCCGGGGATCGCTACCTTGCAGCGATCCGAGCCGCTGGGGGCCCGGAGGGAAGCACACAGACGAGGCAAACGCCAGGCGAGTTTTGCCTGCACAATAGGCAAAAACGGCCGATCGCGGCCATTGCCAGTGGCAGGGTGCCGGCGCCTATCTTTTTTGTTTGCAAGTAGTTGCAATGCGTTTGCCGGGTGTGATCGCCCGCTTGGCATTGCGTTTGCTATAGGGCGGCCCGTTGGGGCATCGCACGCATCCCGAGTTTCTGTCCAGAGGAGCACGATTTTGAGTACCGCGCGCCAAGAGGCCATCGCCGCCGTCACCAATTACAAGTCCAACGGAAGCATCCTGAACTTTCGCGATCAGCCCACCAGCGAGGTGTTTGGCTCGAACGTGTTCAGCGACGAGGCCATGAAGGCCCGGCTTCCCAAGCCGATCTACAAGGCCTTGCAGCAGACCATCAAGCAGGCCGCCAAGCTCGACGCCAGCGTGGCCGATGCGGCCGCGCTGGCCATGAAAGACTGGGCCATCGAAAAAGGCGCGACGCATTATGCCCACGTCTTTTATCCCCTCACCGGGCTGACGGCCGAAAAACACGACAGCTTCCTGACCCCGCATGGCGACGGCACGGCCATCGCCGAGTTCTCCGGCAAGGAACTGATCCAGGGCGAGCCCGACGCCTCGAGCTTCCCCTCCGGCGGCATTCGTGCCACGTTCGAGGCCCGCGGCTACACGGCCTGGGATCCGATGAGCCCGGCCTACTTGCTCGAAAACCCCAACGGCACGACCTTGTGCATTCCCACGGCCTTCTGCTCGTGGACGGGCGAGGCGTTGGATAAAAAGACGCCCCTGCTGCGTTCGATGCAGGCGCTCAATAAGCAGGCGCAGCGGATTCTGGCCCTGTTTGGCACCGACAACTCGGGCCCGGTGTTTGCCACGGCCGGACCCGAGCAGGAATATTTCCTGATCGATCGCAACTTCTATTTTGCCCGGCCCGACCTGCTGGCCACCGGCCGCACCTTGTACGGAGCCAAGCCGCCCAAGGGGCAGGAGTTCGAGGATCATTACTTCGGCGCGATTCCCGAGCGCGTGCTGGCCTGCATGCTCGAGGCCGAGCGCGAGCTGTTCAAGCTCGGCGTGCCGGTCAAGACGCGCCATAACGAAGTCGCCCCGGCCCAATACGAAATCGCGCCGGTTTACGAAAACGCCAACGTGGCCACCGACCATCAGCAGCTCCTCATGCTCACGCTGCAGCGTGTGGCGCTGAAGTACGGCATGGTTTGCCTGCTGCACGAAAAGCCGTTTGCCGGCATCAACGGCTCGGGCAAGCACGTCAACTGGTCGCTGGGCACTTCCACGGCCAACCTGCTGGAGCCGGGCGATGATCCGCACGCCAACGCCCAGTTCCTCGTGTTTTGCGCCGCCGTGATCCGGGCCGTTCACATGCACTCGGACATTATGCGGGCAGCCGTGGCCTTCAGCGGCAACGACCATCGGCTAGGCGCCAACGAGGCGCCGCCGGCCATCATTTCGATCTTCCTGGGCGATCAACTGACGGACATTTTCCAGCAGATCGAAAAAGGCGGGGCCACCAGTTCGAAGGCTGGCGGCACGCTGACCGTGGGCGTCGATACGCTGCCGCCGCTGCCCAAACACGCTGGCGATCGCAATCGCACCAGCCCGTTTGCCTTCACCGGCAATAAATTTGAGTTCCGGGCCGTCGGTTCCAGCCAATCGATTGCCGGCCCCCTGGTGGTGCTCAACACGATTATGGCCGAAAGCCTGGATCACATCGCCACCCAGTTGGAGATCGCCACCGGCGGCAAGGCCGACAAGCTCAATAGCGCCGTGCAAAAGGTATTGCAGCAGGTTGCCAGCGAGCACAGTGACGTGATCTTCAATGGCGACAACTATACGGACGAATGGCACCAGGAAGCCGAGCGTCGCGGGCTGCCAAACCTGCGTAACACGGTCGACGCCTTGCCGTCCCTCATCAACCCCAAGTCGATCGCCTTGTTCGAGAAGTACCAGGTGCTCTCGGGCCGCGAAATGCACAGCCGCTACGACATTTACATGGAGCGGTACTGCAAGGACGTCAATACCGAGAGCCTCACGGCACTCAGTCTGGCCAAGACGCTAATCCTGCCGGCCGCGTATCGTTACCAGGGCGAGTTGGCCGCGATCGCCGCCAATCTCAAGGCCATCGGCAAGAACGCCCACCTGGGCACCCTGGAAACGCTGACCACCCTGGTCGGCCAGCTAGAGGGGACCGTGACCAAGCTGGAATCGGCCGTCGAGCACAAGGGGGCCAAGGACCTCTCGGCCGAAGCCCGGCACTTCCGCGACGACGTGATTCCCGCCATGCTGGCCGTGCGGCAAGTGGCCGACAAGCTGGAAGAAGTCGTGGCTGACAACCTCTGGCCGCTGCCGCGTTACCGCGAGATGCTGTTTATTAAGTAAGCGTCACCGGCCGCTTCGGGGCGGCCACCGCTTTACGTTCGGGGCTCGTTTCATCCGTGCCGCCCGCGCAGCCATGCGGGGGCGGCATTTTTTGGGTAACGGCCCCGTCTGAACCTGAATCTGCAGGTTCCCTGCCGCAAAACACGCGGCCAAGCCGGATTAGTCGTCGATCGGTGGATTGACGACTACATCATGAACCCAGATCCGCTCGATCCGTGGGTCGTCATCGAACAGGAAAAAGATGCTCACGTTGTGGCCGGATCCTTCCGCATCCGTGACACGGAAATCAAATTGCGAGCCGCGCCAGGCGAACGGCATCGCCGGATTGTGGCTGTTGCCGATAGGATCCTGGCCAAGGCGGCGGATTGGGTCCGTGAATTGCTTCCGTATCGGCAGGGGTAAGCTTTTGATCTTACTCAGTGCTTCCTTGTGGAAGAAAACCGCCCATGCCATCGGTAGCATCTTTCAGCGAAACGTACTGCCCGGCACGGAAGTCGTCAACTCGCCCGCGTAGAACCCGAAGATCGGGGAGGACTAATCCTACGCGTTGAAAGTCTGACCGGAATTCCTCCGCTTGCTCGACCGGCAAGCCATTGACCTCGCTGCCTTCAATTTCGGCCATCAAATTGGATGCGGCATCGTACCACTCGCGATAAAGCTCGGACAACACCTCGACATCGGAAAGCGTAAGGTTGTGAAGCTTTTCACGATGTTGCGGCGCGGCGCGGCGATCGATGCGCGACAGAATGAATCGCAACGTCGCAACCATCTCATCAAGCTGATCCGCAATCTGAAAGTTCTC
>DATCFX010001403.1:0-1255 GCA_036509275.1 Pirellulales bacterium
GGCATGTGCTGGCCTCGGCGGACATGCGTTTTGGCTGCACGATTACGCCGACCCAGGAGGCGCTAGCGCGCACGCAGCAGTTCGTCGCCGACAGCAGCCGCAAGCCGCTGGCCGCCGGCAAGCGCGGTTTGTGGCTGCGCGAGCTGCGCGAAAAACTCGGTGCGCAGGAAGTCGCAGTCCAGGGCATCGATCCGCGCTCGCGCGTCGCGCAAGTGCTGGTCGAGGCCGATTACCGGATGAAGCTGGTCGGCATCGGCCTGGAGGAAGGGACGTTGGGAGTGCCCAGCTACCTGGACATGATCCACGTGCGGCCGGGCGAGGCGCCGCCGGCGATGGACGTGCTGCGCTGGTGGTTCACGATGAACTATCAAGCCGTGTTGGCCAGTCCCGACCGCCAGATGTTTCAATTGCGCGGGACGGGCGTGAAAGTGCTCAGCGAAAACGAACTGCTCAATGAGTTGGGCGGCCGCGTGCATACCGGCCAGTCCGACGCGCTCAACCAGCAATTCGCCGACAACTTCACCGCGCATTTTGCCGACCTGGCCGCCCGCTACCCGGTGTATGCCGAGCTGCAGAACATCTTCGACCTGGCACTGGTCTCGGCCTTGATCAAGACCGAAGGCTTGGCCGAGCGGGTCGGCTGGCACTTGACCTGTTTTAAGGATCCCAGCCAGTACCCAGTCAGCCAGGGACAAGCGCCCCGGGCGGTGGAGACGGTGATCAACCACCGCGTGGTGAACCGGGTCCACGTGCTGGCGGCCGTCAGCGGCGGCGTGAGCATCGATCCGGCGCCGCTGGTCAGCGGCGACGCGATCCAACTCGATCGTCAAGGCCGACTACAGTCGGCCTATCGCCTGACACCGGCACCGCCGGTGAAAGACCGCTGGTGGTGGGATTGAGCGCGATGCGCTGCGTGTGAACCGTAAGGATCGACCGTAAAATAACTTCCGTTTTTCCCGGCCCCTCACCCTGCCCTCTCCCGCAAGGGGAGAGGGGTCGCGGAGAAGTTATTTTTCGGCCGATCCTAACAGGGTGCCATGCCCGCGCTGGGCGGGGCATGGCACCCATGCGCTGGCCGCTGGTTATTTCGTTTGGGTTTTCGCGGCGTCGTCCAACTGCCGTTCGGCTTCGTGCAAGACCTCGTCGCCCACACGGACCGCCTTTTCGGTGGTTTCGTGCAGCTTGTTCTTGTCGACGGTGATATTGATCGTGTTGCCGCCCTTTTGAATGTGGATCACGCCGGCCGCCACCAGAC
>DATCFX010001404.1:0-5600 GCA_036509275.1 Pirellulales bacterium
GTCGCCCAAGTTCGACGTTTGGCTCGACAAGCCAAACAAGCGGGTCGTCATGCTCGGCGAAGTTTGTCTGCGTGATGGGCAGATGGAAATGTTCGCCTGTATCAAGAACACCAAGGAGCACGAATCGATCGTGTCCGTGCCGGTCGAGGCGTATATCGCCCACGCGGGGCTGGTGGCCGTGGGGGCCGAGCCGGGACATCCGGCCCGCTTTCGCCCCACCTATCAATCGGCCACCGGCACGGTGGTGGACATCACGTTGTACTGGAGCGATAGCCACGGCAAGCGGCACTCGGCCAACGCCGAAGACTGGCTCAAGAACCTGCGAACGGGCAAGCCGCTGGATCAGCCCTGGGTATTCGGCGGCAGCGCCTTTTGGACCGACAACGACGGCCAGCGGCATTACCAGGCCGAGGACGGCGACTTTATTTGCGTCTCGAACTTTCCTAGCGCCATGCTCGACCTGCCGATCGAGAGCAGTCAATCCAATAGCGCGCTGTTATTTGAAGCCATGACCGATCGCATTCCGCCCAAGGGAACCAAGCTGAGCCTCGTGCTCACGCCGCACTTGAAGGGTCTGCCCGACGACCGCGGCGGCGACCCCCAGGCCGACATCGAGCCGCCGAAAAGCGAAAAATCCAGCCACGGCAAGCCGGGCGCGCCGTAAGGATCGACCGAAAAATAGCTTCCGTTTTTCCCGGCCCCCTCACCCTACCCTCTCCCGCCAAGGGAGAGGAGTTGCGGAGAAGTTATTTTTCGGGCGATCCTTACCCATCGGTGGCGAAACCGTTCGCATAGCCCAGCAAGGCCAGGGCCGCGACGAGTGTGAGAAGTCCGAGCCCCAGGTCGCGTTTACTCTGGCGAGGCGCCGCCTTCCATTCGCCGGTCAATACTCCCAGCGCGTTTGCCGTGAGAATCATGCTCGTCATCATGATGGCCCAGCCGAGCGATTTACCCAACGCTCCGAGACGCTGGGCGCCGATGCCGTAAATTGCCATGCCGGCCAGCCACATCACGCCCATCGTCAGCGACCAGCCATAGTTGCTAAACGAGCCGGCCGTGCGGAATCTGCGGAAGGTCGCGTTCTTTTGCAGCCGATACAGGGCAAAGCCCGCATTGCAGAGAAACAGCGGAGGCGTGAGCAACGGCCAAAGCGCATTGGGAGCAAAATACGACGCACGCGCGCTGGTCGCCAGGGGAAGATAGATGGCTTCGCCCCACACATAGCCCAGATTGCCGCACGCCGATAGCAAGCCTGACGCAACGCATGCCAAGAGACCGAGGCGATACGAGAATCGGCCCGGCGCCGCGGAATCTTGCTGTTTCCACCTGCCGGCGAACGAACAGATCGCGATTCCCGCCAGCATCAGGCAGAGCGCGGCGCCTGTGACGACCGCTTGCGCGGAACTGAAATTGCTGGGCGGCGACACGAGCAGCGGAATCACGGTCCCGCTGGTGGCCGCCACGCCCAGAATGACGGCGAATCCCAATGCCAGCCCCAAGGCATCCACGCCCAGGCCGAAGCTTACGGCGCCCAGCCCCCAGCCCAGGCCGAAGAGCACCACCGGCACGATCGACGACCACGAAACATGCCGGTAGACATCCCACAGGTCGGGAACCGTGGCGACCGCGAGAATCCAGGGGCAGACGAGGTAGGCGGAGATCGAGAAGACCAGCCAGTAGTTTTCCCACTGCCAATGCCGAAGCCATTTGCTGGGAAGCAGAAAAGCCCCCTGCAGGATTCCAGCGGTTAAAACCAGCATCAAGCCGCCGAGCACTGCGCGTACTCCTCAGTCCCAATCCGAAATGACAACGTCGCGCTCGGTCGCAGCCGACTCGACCAACGACAGCGCGACGCGCATGGTCCGCCTGGCCTCTCGGGCGGTGTTAATCGTCGGCGCGCGACGCTGCATCACGCAGTCGCAAAAGTAGCTCAACTCGTCGCGCAGGGCGCCGCGCGCCGCGCCCAGCACGCGTGGATCGTAGCCGACGTCCGGCAGATCGTAACCGCTCGAAGTCCAAAAGCTAAGGCCGCCCGGCACGAGCTGCACCTGGGCCACGCCGTCGGTGCCGATCGCTTGCAGCGAGTCGTCCAGCGTGATTCCGCAGGCGCTCGGCAACAGCCAAATGGTTTCCACGACGCCGATTGCTCCGCCGGCAAACTCGAGCACGCCCCAGAAGGTGTCCACGCGATCAGGGTTCAGCCCGCCGCGCGCAAAGGCGCGCACGCGCCGCACCGGCGCGTCGACGCACCACAGGATGAAATCGATGTCGTGGACCGCGTTCTCCAGCGCCGGATGAGCGTGCGGGTAGCGCGTGAGCTGCTCTCGCGGCCGATTGCGGCGCGCGTGGATCGAAACGATGCGGCCCAAGCGTCCGGCGGCAATCGCTTCCCGCAACATGGCATAGCGCGTTTCGAAACGCAGCACGTGCCCGACCATCAAGAATCGCCCCGACGCATCGGCCGCCGCGATCATCGCATCGCACTGGCCGAGGTCCGTGGCCAGGGGTTTTTCGACGAAGACGTCCTTGCCGGCGTGCAGTGCCTGCACGACTGGCTGGCAGTGAGCCGATTCGCTCGTGACCACGTCGATTGCGCGCAAGCGTGGAAGGCGGCAGAGTTCGTCGAGGGACGTGCAGACCGTGGGAACGCCAAATTTCGCCGCCAATTCGCCGGCCCGCTCGTGATCGACGTCGTACACGGCCTCGACGCTGGCCGTCGGGATGGCGCGGTAGGCCTGCAGATGGCTCTCGCCGAAAAGGCCGCACCCGATCATTCCGATTCGTATCGGTTCCACAGCGTTGACCTCCGCCTCGGTGCCGCGCCGACCGGCTTGCAGGGATGGATGCTTGGCATCAGCCGAAAAAATTGCCTCTCCGTTCTTCGTTCACCCTTACCTGGCCGTTCCCAACGCGAGCGGGATCTTTTTCGACGGCGCCTCGCGGCCTGCTAGAGATGGTTTTTCCGGCGATACGCGGGAATCTGTTCGCCGAGCGTCTCATCGAGCAGCAGCAGCTTTTCGTGCAGCACGTAGGGCGTGTACACGTAGTCCTGCTCGCACTCGTAGCCCAGGCGCGAATCGCGCCGCGCCGTGTCGAGTGCCAGTTGCGTGCGAGCCCGTTCCTCGGCCAAGACCACCGACATCCGATCGAGCAGCCTTTTTTTCTCCTGCTCGTCTTGAGAACGGCTGAGCTGCAGACGTGCGTGTTCGAACTCGAGAATGGCCTGGGTGCTGCGCAGCATCCGTTGCATCTGCTCGACGAGCAGCACCTCCTTGAATGCCGTGGCCTGCTTGGCCGGCGGCGCCGCGAGCGCCGCGCGGCGGTAGCTGGCGAGCCCCGCTTCGAATCGATCGGCAGCCAGCAACAGGTATTTGTTGAACACGGGCAGCAACGGCGCAGGTTTCCCACCCTGGCCATCGCCGGTTGCCATCACGCCCGACCGAGCCCGGGCGTAGCTTTCGGCCATGTCGCCGTGACTGTTGAAATCCGGATAGAAGACCATTCGCCGGTGCGTGTAGGGCCAATACGGATTCAGTTTCGAGCCGCGCCGGACGTCGCCCCATTTTCGCTCGTCCCACCACGAGTGGTGGAGCGTCATGGTCCGGGGCGGGTTGGGCTGGAACACGAGCGGATTGGCTACCGCGAAATTCGTTCCCATGGACGGGCCAGTGCCGGGCACCGATTGAATGGCCTCGCTGAAAAGCCGCCATGCTTCCAGTACGTGGTCTTCAGTCCCCGAGCCGAACTGGCGGCGTGCGACGCTTCGCAACAGCTCGTCCAGCGGAAGCGCATCGGTCCAACACGACCAGGCCCGGAGTTCGGTCACAAAGCTGGGCTTGTAGCCGTTGCTCCAACTTTCGAGCGTCCCGTCGAGGCCGGCCTCCGCCAGCGCATCGTAGCGCCGCTGCCATTGGTACGGACACGGCAGGTACGGCGTGGTTCCGAACTGCCAGGTCGCAAATGTGTCGGCTTTCGAGAAAACGCGCATGCCGCGTTTTTTTGCCTCGGCAAGCTGGGCCTCGGTTACTTCGGCCGGGCCGATGCGGCTGATCGAGTAATCGCGCAAAAATCCCTGCCTGCCATCCAATTCGAAACTCTTGCCGTTCTCCCAAGTCAGCAGTGGAATCGTCTCCGGCGGCAGCACGCTGGTGACATACCTTTTCAGTTCGATCTGCTGTGGCCGGAAATCGATGTTGTATTCCCAGGGAAGGACGTCGATCTTCGGATCGAGCTTGTGGCACTCATCGGCGACGATCTCGACCGCCCGCGACCAGTGCCGCGCCCAGTCGCGTAGATCGATCTTCCCGTGCCCACCGGCGCCGAAGAACGATTGATAATAAAATCCCTCGGTGAGCAGAATGTAGCCGCGAATTTCGGGAAACTTCCGCACGATGTCGCGCACCAGGTCGCGGAGTCCCGCTTCGTTGTCGGGAGTGCCGGTGTAGCCGTAGAGGATCGGTGCATAGACCTTGATGCCGAAGCGCGCCGTGCGTTTGAGCAGGTCATGCATCCGCTTGGGATCCTGCTGCCTGATCAGGTCGTAGTGCGGCGGACCGGCAACGCCGTTGGGATTGGCGTAAACGGAGGCGTAGATCGCGTCGAAGCCATCGTGAACCATGTGCGATAAGTAAGGATCCGGCCACTCCATCCAACCGAGCCACGAAAGCGCCATGCGCGTGCGATAACGGCTGTGACGAACGGTGTGGAGCGTGCGGGGCAGCAGCGGCGCCTCGCGCAGATTGAGGCGTGCTTCGAGATGGTACAAGCCGTGCATGGCGCCGGCCTCGTCGTATCCACAAACAACGATCCGCTCGCCGTCAACGCGAATTTCGTAATCCTTCGAGCCCTTGAGCGTCTGGCCGCAGCCTGGCAATTGTTCGCGCGTCGCGGCAATGATCGTCCGCTCGATCGAGGGCCACGCTTGCAGCGATTCACGCTCCTCCCAGGCCACCCGCGTCGCCATGGACTCCAGCAGATATTGCTGCAAGTCCTGTGCGGCAGTCCGCAAAGGCGTTCCCGCCCGGGCGTGGATGCAGACCTTCCAGCCGTCGGCGGGAATCGCCAACTCGTTGGCAGTTGGCTTGGCATGTGGGTCGCGTCGAGGTTTGTGGATCGACCCCTTCTCCAGCGTGCGGTGGTAAGTGTACGGCTCCTCGATCGGCAAGGCCGCGAACGCGCGAGCATGGAAGGCCGCCCGCGAAGCATCTTCCGCGCGGAGGGCAACGGGCGCGAGGAGCAAGCAGGCCGTGATCGCCCAAGGGATTGGCCGGCGCATAAGCTTTCGTTGCCTCGTTGGTGACGCCTGGCCTCCTCATCCCTGGCCCAGTGGGAGAGGCCCGGTGAGGGCAAGCAAAACAAGGAGTTGTCTTTCGGCCGGCTTCGAGGCGCGACCGTGGTTTTTATATTTGGGATCGTCTGCCGCTGCAAGCTGCAAGCCGGCCCAACGCCCCGCATGCGGCCGGGGACTCTGGCGGCGTTAATTCCTTGGCGGGTCGAAGGTTGTCCGGTAAAGGGTTTCAGGCGTGGCTGCTTTCCAGACAGTGCCGGCGGCACGCCAAAAATGGCCGATTGATGACGATTTTGCCAGCGGTGCTGCATGT
>DATCFX010001405.1:0-10502 GCA_036509275.1 Pirellulales bacterium
CGTTGGCCAGGCAGGTGAGGGCGATGCGAATCTGATCGTACGACACGCTGCCGCCGAGCTTTTCGAAAATCGGCTTGAGGCGTTCCCGCCCCACCTCCTCGGCCGCCTGGCGAATGCGCTCGAACATGGCCTCGTCGACCCACGGGGCCGGATCGCAGACGGCGTGCTGCTGCAGGTATTCGGACAGGTATTGCCAGGTCGTCGATGGTGCGCGGCCAATGCCGCGCGCGACATCCTCGAGCGATTGTCCTTGGCCGAAGAGCTCGAACGCCTGACGCTTGATGGCATGGGGCGGCCGCGCCGCGGCGGCCGGTCGCGGGCGAGCCGGCCGGGGCGCTTCCAGGTCGGTGGCCAACTGATGACGCTCGCAGTAGCCGACAATCGCCGGCAGGAACTCGGCGGCGTATTGCTCGCATTTGGCCGCGCCGACGCCTTGCACGGCCAACAGGCCCTCGGGCGTGCTCGGCCGGCGTCGGGCCATGTCGCGCAGCGTGACATCGGAAAAAATAATGAACGGCGCGAGCCCGCGCTCGTCGGCCTTTCGGCGGCGTAAGGCCCGCAGCTCTTCGAACAGTCCGCGGTCGACTCCTTCCCAGGCGTCGACTTCTAGTTGCGTGACTTGTCGCGGCTGTTCCGCAGGTGTTTGCAACTGCGGGATGATCTCGCCCCGCAGCAATTGCCGGCCGCTGGGCGTGACGTGCAGTACTTCGTATTCGCCTTTGGCCAGGAACTGCTGCTCGGTCAACTGATCGATCCAAGCCCGAACATTTTGGCGGCCCTCCTCGGCCAGGATGCCGTACGTGCTGAGCTGATCGTGCCCTTCAGCGGCGATGCGCTGGTCGCGCGAGCCGACCAGCACGCGCGAGACATAGGCGGCCCCAAACCGTTCCTTAACACGCAGCACGCAAGAGAGAATCTTCTGCGCAATCACCAGCGGATCGGCGACGAATTGCAGTTCGTTCAGGCAAACGTCGCAGGCTTCGCATTTGCCGGCTTCCAACTCCTGGTCGAAGTACTCCAGGATCGCCCGATGCCGGCAATGCACGGTGGCGCAGAATTTCTCGATACCAGCCAGCAACGCGTTGCTCGCCTGCACGGCCTGCGGGTTGGAGTCCTGCTGCAGCCGCCGCCAGGTGACGAAATCGGCGCCCGTATAAAACAGGCTGCACTCGGCTTCGAGCCCGTCGCGGCCCGCGCGGCCGCTTTCCTGCTGATAGCTTTCGAGCGACTTGGGAGCCCCGGCGTGAATCACATAGCGCACGTCGGACTTATCGATGCCCATGCCGAAGGCCACGGTGGCGACGATGATCCGGGCCCGGTCGTTGATGAAGGCGTCCTGGTTTCGGCGGCGGTCTTCGTCGGCCATGCCGGCGTGATAGGGGAGTGCCCGATGGCCCAGGTCGCACAGCGCGGCACACAGAGAATCGACGTCCGCGCGGCGGATGCAATAGATAATGCCCGACTCGTCGCGGTGCCGCTCGATGACCTCGCCGACCTGCCGCAGTAGTTCGTCCCGGCGGAAGACGCGATAAACCAGGTTCGGCCGGTCGAACGAGCCGACGAGCACGTGCGGATCGGCAAGCTGCAATTGCGAGACAATATCGTGGCGGACGCGGGGCGTCGCAGTGGCCGTATAGCAGTGGATACCGATGCCGCCGAACGCCTGTTTGAGCACGCTGAGCGCGCGGTACTCGGGCCGGAAATCGTGCCCCCATTGGCTGATGCAATGCGCCTCGTCCACGGCCACGAACGAGAGCTTCACGCCCTGCAAAAAATCCATCGTCGGCCCACTCATCAGCCGCTCGGGCGCCAAGTACAGCAGTTTCAGGCGGCCTTGGCGAACGTCGTCGGCGACCTGCCGGCGCTGGCTCGGAGAGAGGGTGCTGTTGACGCAGGCGGCCGGCACGCCGCAAGCCTGGAGCGCGTCGACCTGGTCTTTCATCAGCGAGATCAGCGGCGAGATCACGAGTGCCAGCCCGTTCATGTGCATCGCGGGGGCCTGGAAGCAGAGCGACTTGCCGCCGCCGGTGGGCAGCACGACGAGCGAATCGCGCTGGTCGAGCACCGCCTGCATGGCCTCGGCCTGCAGCGGCCGCAGCTCGTCGTAGCCCCAATACTGGCGAATGATCGGAAGAATCTGTTCCACGTTCGCTGGCCTCCGCAATGGGCACGTGCCCGGCATCGCCACCGTTGCCGCTCAAGCGTGCGGCACTGACGGGCGGCTGCTGCCACTGTATCGCGGTCGGAAGACCGGCTCAACGGCCCCCAACCCATGAAGACGCCCCGCACCGTGGTCCTGCCCAAAGTGGCTTCAGGCGAGGGCGAGTCCCGTCTGGAGCTCGCGCCACGTGGCCCCGAAACCGGCGCGCGATCATGCTGCGCGGCCCGCCGGAGATTCTAGGGCGCGTTGAAACCGCTCGCGTGGCCGGCGGGTATAATCGTCGTTCGCGTGCTTTCTCCGACCATTCTAATGCATCCAACGCGAGGATTTCGACCGATGCGTGCTTCGACCGCCGGGATTGCCGCACTGGTGCTGACGATGTCCTGCTGCTCGGCCGCCACGTCGTTGGCTGCCACGCCGGCGCGGGCCGAGATCGCCGATCCCGCGCGGCTAGTGCCCGAGTCGGCCGCGGCGCTGCTCGCCGTTTCGGATCCGGGTCCGGTGCTCGATGCCCTGCTGTCGCCGGACTATTACCAGCCGCTGCTGGCGCTCAAGCCGATCGACAAGACCCTGCAGACGCCCGACTTCGGTCGGCTCAAGCAGTTGGTCGGCTTGCTGGAAATGCGGCTGGGCACGTCGTGGCAGACCGCGCTCGAGCAACTGACCGGCGGCGGGCTGACTTTGGCTTTCGATCCTCAGCGGCGGGCGGTCGTTCTGATCGTGAAGGCCAAAGATGCCCAGTTGCTCGGCAAGCTGCACGCTACGTTGGTCGACCTGGTGGAGGCCCATGCCCGCAACCAGGGAAAGAAGTCGCCCGTGGAATCGCAGGAGCACCAGGGCGTCCGCGCCTGGACATTCGGGCCGGGCGAGCAGCATGCGATCATTGGCGACACGCTGATTGTCAGCAACAAGCGCGAGGCGTTGCGGGCCGTGCTGGATCTGCACGCCGACAGTTCGGCCCGCGGCCTGGCTGGCAAGCCCCGCTTTCAACAAGCCCGACGGGACGCGGCGGGGGCGTTGGCCTGGGCGATGGTCGACCTGGAAGCCCTGCGGCAAGCGCCGAAGATTGCCAAGGGGCTGACGAAAAAGAGCGACAATCCGCTAGTGGAAATCCTGGCCGGCGGAATTCTTGACGCGCTGCGAACGGCTCCCTACGTGACGGCTGCGCTGCGGCTGGAAGACAACAAGCTGCGTCTGCAAGCCCAGTTGCCGCGTGACGCGTCGAAGATCGCCAGCAACCGCCGCTGGTGCTTCGCGCCGAGCGCGGCCGAGAGCGCACCGGCCCTGCTCGAGCCGAACGGGGCGCTGGCCAATTTGAGCATCTACCGCGACCTGGCCGGCATGTGGCAGGCCCGCGAGGAACTGTTCGACGAACGGGTCAACGCCGGCCTGACGAAGGCCGACACGGGCTTGGGCTTGTTTTTTTCCGGGCGAGATTTCGGTCCCGAGGTGCTGGCCAAGTTGTCGCCGCGCTGGCAGTTCATCGTGGCCCGGCGCGAGTTTTCGCCGTCCAAGCCAATTCCGGCGCTCAAGCTGCCGGCGATGGCCGTGATCCTGGAGACCCGTGACGACGCGTTTGCCAGCGAGCTGTTTCTGACGTTCCAGAACATCGTCGGCATCATCAATCTGCAAGGCATTCAAACCGGCCGCCCGCAACTGTTGCTCGACGCTGAAGAATATCACGGAGCCAAGATCCGCAAAGCCGTTTATCTCGCTTCGCGCGAAGCGCCTAAAGACAAAGCCCGGGTCGAGTACAACTTCAATCCGGCCGCCGCGCGGATCGGCTCGCGGTTCATCATCGGCTCGACCTATGAACTGGTCCGCGAGCTGGTCGATCTGGCCGCCGCGCCGGCCACGCAGCAAACTACCGCCCAGCAGGGCACGGCGCAGCACAGTATGGGCCAGCGGAATACGGTGTTCGAAATCGACGGCGGCCAAGTCCGGGCGGCGCTGGCCGACAACCGCGACATGCTCGTGAGCCGCGCCATGCTCTCCAGCGGCGACAATCGTCAGGCGGCCGAAAAGCAGATCGGCAGCCTGCTGAGCCTTGGCCGGCTGGTGCAAGCCATCAGCCTCGAACTGCTGGCCCAGCCCACGTCGCTGACGCTGGAAGCCACCGTCACGCTGGGCGATCCGCCGGCCGATTCAAGTCCGGCCGCCGGCGAGGAAGGATCGGCCGAAAAATAACTTCTCCGCGACACCTCTCCCCTTGCGGGAGACGGCAGGGTGAGGGGCCGGGAAAAACGGAAGTTATTTTTCGGTCGATCCTGGCCTTCGACACCAACCGCCAGCGTGCGGTCCATGATAGCGAAGAGCTTCCGCCGCTCGGTCTTACTTGGCCGAAGTCTCGGCCGCCTTGCCGGGTGGGCCTAAGGTGAGCGCGGCATCGAGGCTGGCGGCCACGCGCTCGGCCAGGGCCTGCGAGCCCTCGGGCGTGAAGTGTACGTTGGCCGGGATTTGAATGCCGGTGAGCTGCGGCAGCGCGAAGATGTAGAGATCGTCGACGGCTATGTGGTGGTCCTGCATGATTTTTTTGGCGGCCGCATTGTAGGCCAGCACGTCGGCGCTGCGCCGCTCGGGCGACAGCTTGGCGTTGGGCACCGGCGTGGTCGAGGCCCAAATCAGTCGGGCACCGGTCCGCTCGAGCCGCTCGACCAACTGCTCCAAGTTCTGCCGATACTGGCCCAGCGGCACCTGGTTGCCGGCTTCCGAGTGCTTGATGTCGTGCAGGCCCCAGTTGAAATGGATCACGTCCCACTTGTCATTGCCCTGTTTATCACTACCCAGCCAGGAGTCGATCTTCGCGACGCCGGTGCGCGTGTCGGCGCCATTGGCCGGAATGCGGTGGACGTTGGCCCGGCCGGCCAGCAGCTTGCGCACCGGCAGCGTGTAGCCGATCGAGATCGAATCGCCGATGAGCAGCACGCGCGGCAGCTTGGGATTGTCCTCGATGGGCAGCAGCGCCGGGTTGACGGCTCGTGGGCGAGCCGGCTTGGCGCCCGGCTGCCGAGCGCCCGCGATGGTCGTTAGCCCCATGAGAATCGTCAAGCAAACCGCTGAAAGCCGGAAGGGCATGCGCAAGACTCCTGCAAAAAGAAACCGCCGAATCCTCTCGCCCCAGGCTAGAGAATATCCGATTCACTTACCGGATGCCACGAACCAACTCCGCGCGGCCGCGTCGGTCTTGAAGAACCGCAACAACTGTTCGGCCACTTTGCGCCGGCCGGACTCCGAAGGATGCGTGCCATCGGGCCCCAGATCCTCGGGCTGCCAGGAGAGGCCGTCGCTCTTGCGGGCTTGAATGCCGTCGGCCCAAAGATACGGACCCCATAGCAGCAGCGGTGCGTTCACCGGACCGCGGGCGTCCTGCCAGTTTAGTTCCGCATCCCCCTGGAGTTGGCGGCCGATCAGCCAGCGGACGGCGAACGCGCTCTCGTAGGCATACGGCTCCGGGTTCAGCTGCGTCCGCGCGTTGCCGGCGTAAATGCGGCTGGAGAGATACGCGATGCGCAGGTTCGGGTAATGCTCCATCGCCGAGTGCAGCACTTTGACCAGGTCCGATTCCAGTTGATGGGCATGGGCCGGAAAGTCGCCGAAGCGCGCCGGCTGAGCTTCGGCCTGCTTGATCCACAGCACTTGCACCTGCGCGGGCCGGGCGCCGGCCTGCCGCAGCCGGTCTTCCGCGGTGGCCCAGGTGCGCGCGTCGGCGTCGGCCCATTGCGGAGCGGTTTGCCCGCCTTGCGCTCCGTCGACAATCACGACGCGCGGCGATTTCGCCGGGTCGGCATCAACGATCCGCTTGAACGCGGAAAACTCCTGCGTGGTGTTGGACATGCCGATCGACAGTAGCACGATTTTGCCTTGCGGATCCGAGAATCCCTGAGCATTGACCGGATGGATCAGCCGAGTTTCGCTCTCGGCTGCCGCGGCCAATGCCGGCGGCGGCGTGTTGCTGCCAGCGCCATACAGCCCGCCGGTCTCGCCCTTGTATTTTCCCTGCCCGAGATCCACCAGCGGCACCAGGCCGGTCGAGGTTCGCGGCTCCAGTGGCGGACCGGCGTTCTGCGCACCTCGGGCCTGGCCATCTCCGGCCTTTCCCGGCCCCGGACCTTGGCCTGTGGCCATCGCCAGTTTGGCCCGCTCGTAATACGCCTGGTCATCGGCGTCGAGTTTTTCGCCCTGCTGCACCTTGGCGTGCAAGGCCCTCGCCCGATGCCAATCGATCGGGTTATCATCAGCCGCCCATGCACCACTCAGCAACGCGGCAAAAACCAGGGCTGAAAGAGCCAGCGCGCACCTCCGATTGCCAAAGTAAGCCACGCCGTCTGCTCCTCAATGTTTGCCAAGGCCCACCGGCAGCGCCGCGCCCACCGCGAGGTTGGTCGGATACCCATTAAACCCGGCGGGCGGCAAAAGGTTTTGCGAGGAGGGCCGGCCCGGGCGGCAATCACCGCGCAGCGGCGCAGGCCTCGCCCCGCGATAAAGCCCGCATGGGAATCGCATTGGCTTGGCGGTCGTGTCCCGCAAGTTACGGCTCGCCCGGGGGGCCGGGTCAGTCACTTGGCGGCAAGAACGACTTTTGTCCGGTAGCCAAGCATGGTGGCATTATTTTTAGCCCGTCCACGATTGAGCTTCCACTCAGGTTGTGGTGTTTTGGCTCAAGCGAGTGAAGCACGTCGGCTTGCTGAATGATCGCGGTCGCGATGATCTGGGCGTCGGGCGTGCGAATGTTCCGCCGCTGCGATTTTGGCCCGGTCGTTAGCGCCCTGCTGCGGATTTCCTCAGCCTTTTGGGCTATTGGGAAGGTCACATCTACTCGAAGCACGCTGGACCGCTTCGAAAAAGCCGTCCCATGCATCTCGCTGGCGCTTGCTGTGCTTCGCGCTCAAAACTTCCGTATAGGTGACTACTGACAAAATAAGCGTGCTGCGTTTTGCGTAGACCTCGTTAAGCACCGCTTCAATGTCGGCCTGCGGCGCGGAGGACTCTCGATTTAGCCAGCCAAGAAAGACAGATGTATCCCAGCAGTATCTGTAATGGCGCGGCCTACTCATCTCGCAGCGCCCTCAGGAACTCTACCGACGTTAGCCCACCAGTATCCCAAGCACCCAGTTCGCGAACCGCATGCAGATCTGGCAGCTCGTCGTCGCTGGGATGAATATCGATGCTTCTGACGTGAACGCGCGAAGGCAGGGTCCCACCCGGGCGATAAAAGACGGTCCCGAATACAGTGACGTTCCGCTTGATCGCGCGGCGCACCTCGGGAAGCAGTTCATCGTGAAAAATGCATGGCACCTGCCGGTTCGCTACCGGCGGGTAGACTACGAATTCGTTTTTTTCATTGTGGACGTTGATTCGTTCGAGAAGTCCGCTAACTGACCCCTCGCAGGACGTTACTTCGTCAAGGACGCGGCTTATCGTAGTGACGTACTTCTCCGTCAGCGTAGTTCGGCCGATGATGACACGGCTGGCGTGCCGTTTTAGCGGGTCAGCCAAACTGCGGAATGTTTCGAGTGCGTCCGGCTGCATCCTCGGATCGACATGGCCCCGATTAAGCGCGTCCACCGTCTCGCGGAACCTCTCGACAGTTCTGCGGCCGGCGTCACCATCCCGTTTCGCGCGCGGCTCAATCTTGATGACGGCGCTCGAACACTGTAGGTCGACAACCCGGTAGCGAACGCGCCCGGAATGCCCGACGGCGGTTTCTTCTACCGCGCGCAGGCATTTTTGAATGGCATCACAAAATACGACGAAGTCGTCAAATTCGACCAATCCGTCGTCTTTGCCGACAATTCGAAAGGTAAGCTGGGTTTTTGCTGCCATATGTCGAAAATCCGCACAAACCGACACTCGCGACGCCGCCCCACCTGCCATCTATGGATCGGCACTTCAGTTTGATTCGCTCAGCCAGGCTTTCCAATTTGACGGAGCGCCACCCGCGCGTCGGACAAGCTTTACGAGGGAAATTTTTCTTTTCATGGTCCGACCGGCCCGTTGCAGCGGACTTCGAACACCCGGGCCAACTTGTCGCCATTGGTGGCGGTGATGTGCAGACGCAGGGCTTGGGCTTCGATGGGCGTGGGCAGCGCGTGGCGGACGAGGCGCTGGTGGTTGCCGCGGACTTCGGCCAGCGGGAGCCATTTGCCGGTTTTGCTGGCGCGATAGGCGAGCGTGTAATCGCGAACCGTTTCTGGTTGGGCGGCGCGGATGATGCCCTTGTTAATGCCGTCTTGCGAGGTGAGTGTCAGCTCGCGGACAAAACCGGAATCGAACGTGAGTTGTACGAGGTCCAGCTTTTGCGGCTCGTCCCAGGCCAATTCGAGCCAGGCCCCGTCGGCCGTCAGTTCGGTGCTCCAGCGATGCGTGGCGCCACCGGGTAGATCGCGCACCTGGCCGTCAATCGCGGCCGAGGCCGGCGTGCCGTCGTCTTCGGCCGACGCGCTGACCTTGGCCAGCCGGGCCAAGTCCTGCGGGTCGGTGTTCTTCAGCCCGGCGATCGATTGGTCGTCGGCCAGCAGCATTTGCTGCAAGCGCGCCAGCCGCGGCTTGTCCTGATAGAGTGCGCGCGGATCGAGCTTGTCGCGACTGCACAACGCGGCCGCGGTGCCGGAGGCCTGGCCAATGACGGCGCAGGTGGCCATCACGCGGCTGGAGGTGAAGGCCGCATGGCTGGCGCTGATGTTGCGGCCGGCCATCATCAGGTTGCTGATGTTGCGGCTGTAGAGAGAACGCAGCGGGATGTTGTAGATCGGCGTCTTGATTTGCACGCAAGGCGGCAAATCGGCGCGATCGAAGCCGCCGGGCGGGTGATCGTCCATCGGCCAGCCGCCAATGGCCACGGCGTCCTCGAAGTCGCCGTTGACGCCCATCAGGTCGAACTGCGTGAGCACGTGGTCGCCCAGCAGTCGCCGGCTTTCGCGTTTGCCGGGCAGCATGCCGACCCAATCCAAGGCCCAGTTGGCGCTGGTGGGATGGTCGCCGCTGTTCTTGATGTAATCCCACACGCCCAGCACGATCGACAGCAGTTCGAAGCGAATCCGCTGGTTGTCGGAGATCGTGTTCAACTGGCCGCCCCACTCGATCCACCAGTAGCCGTACTCCCAATTGCGGGTCGGCCGCTTGAGCAGGTCCTGCTTGCTCACCTTGCGGGCCCATTTGGGCGGCGTGAAGGGCATCGGCCGGTCGTGCTTGCGCGAGGTGAACAGGATGCTGCTGCCCATCGTCTCCTTGTCGGGCGTGACCGGCGCCAGCGGCTCGCCATAATCGCTGCGGGCTTCGCGGCCGTAGCGCATGTCGGCCCCGGCCTCGAGGCCCAAGCGGCTGTCGCCCGTGGCGTCGAGATAGATCTGGGCGCGGATCGAATACACGTGTTCGGTCTTGTCGCTGCGGGCCAGCACGCGGCCGATGCGATGGTCCTCGACGTCGGCGCCGAACACGGCAGTATCCAAGAGCAGGGTGATGTTCGGCTCGCTGACGACCTTGTCGTAGAGCAGCAGGTCCCACATTTCCCAGCAGCGCTGCGGATTGTTCACGGCATCGTCGAGGCGGAATTCTTCGATCAGGCCGCCCTCGCGCCAGCCGGGGCGCCCCTTGTGGCAATTGGCGCCGACGACGTGCATTTTGACTTCGCTGGAACTGTTGCCGCCCAACCGCGAGCGGTCTTGCACCAGCACGACGCGGGCTCCGTGCCGGGCGGCGGCCACAGCCGCGCACACGCCGGCGATGCCGCCGCCGGCGATCAGCACATCGGCCTCCATATCCACGAGCGTCATGTGCGGCTCGTGCGGCGCGGTGCGTTTGGCATCCGGCGGCGCGATCCGATCAAATTCGCGCTGCAACTGGTCGCGCTGCATCTGGTCGCGCGACAACTCGGCGGCCGCGGCCGGCGGCGCGTCGGCCGCCAGGAACACGAGGCTATAACCACCCCATCCGATCGAATTCAAAAAATCGCGGCGTTTCATAAACTGTTCGCCCAGGGCATGCGTGACAGGTATGCTGAGCCTTCAGGCTAAGGATCGACCGAAAAGTAACTTCCTTTTTTCCGGCCCCTCACCCTGCGCTCTCCCGCGAGGGGAGAGGGGCTGCAGAGAAGTTATTTTTCAATCGATCCTAACCGCGCGGCCCGCGCCGCTCAACCGGTAGTTGCGAAACATGCCCACGGACCGCGGTCCGTGGGCTTCGACTCCCACGTGCGAAAGAGGATTCGTGCCGACCCACGCTCCTGCCTTGCCCCATGCAGGCCTGTCCTGGCCCGACTATGCCGCCGTGGGCGGCTACATGCTGCTGACGCTGGCCATCGTCGCCTGGTGCAGCCGGCGGCAGAAGAATACCGAGGATTTCT
>DATCFX010001406.1:0-4474 GCA_036509275.1 Pirellulales bacterium
CGCCGCGCACCTGGCAGGCCTTTTGGCTGACTGCCGTGGAAGGCCGCGAGACCAAGGACGCGGCCGCCGAAGTTTCGATGACGCCCGGCGCCGTGCGCGTCGCCAAGTCGCGCGTCTTGCAGCGTCTGCGCGAAGAACTGGGCGACTTGGAAGGCGCTTGAAACGGCAAAACGGTAGCGGAAGTCGTGAGACTTCCAAAGTAGCAGGCACACTCCTGTGTGCCGTCGCTCGCAAACGAACGACTGGCAAAGCGGGAGTCTTCTCTCGCGGCGGCTACGGCTCACGGAGTGAGCCTACAACTTCGGCATGCCTCGAATCGACGACATTTTCGGAGCGCTTCCGCTACAGCGGAGGCTTTATCGCACCAGCCGCGCGCCGATGACCGCGATGATTCGGCGGCCGACGTCCTCTTTGCTGCCGGCGATGCTCTCGATGAGATTGCCCGCGCGATCGATAATTTCCACGCGCGTCTCGCTCGAGTTCATGGCCTCGGGGCCGTTGACGACCATCAAGTCGCAGCACTTCTTCTCGAGCTTGGCCAGGGCCCGGAGGCGATGGTCGTCCGTTTCCAGGGCAAAGCCGACCAGCCATTGCCCCTGCTTGTGGGCGCCCAGCGTGGCCACAATGTCGGGCGTTTCGACGAGGTGTAGCTCAAGCGGTTCGCCCGTCTTGGCGATTTTGCCCGGCGCAACCCGGACGGGGCGATAATCGCAGGGAGCCGCGACGCCGATCAGGCCGTCGCAGTTGGGAAACACGCTGGCGGCGACTTCCAGCATTTGCTCGGTCGATACGACCGGCAGCACGTGCGCGCCGGCCGGATACTCAATCTCGACCGGTCCGCTGACGATCGTCACGTCGTGCCCGAAATCGAGTGCCGCCCGGGCCAGCGCGGCCCCCATGCGGCCGCTGGAAGCATTGGTCAGATACCGCACCGGATCCAGGAACTGGCGTGTCGGACCGGAAGTGATCAGGATGCGGGACATGGGACGGCGGAGTGGAAAGTGAATAGTGAAAAGTGGAAAGTGAAGACGGCAGGCGGCTGTTCCATTTTTCACTTTTCACTTTTCACTTTTCACTTCCTCCATCACTTTTCTAATCGCCGCAAAGATTGTTTCCGGCGAGGCCATGCGGCCGGCGCCGTGTTGTCGGCAACTGAGCCAGCCTTCTTCGGGATCGATGATCTGGATGCCGTCGGCGCGGAGTTGCGCGACGTGGCGCTGAACCGCCGGTTTGCTCCACATCTGGCTGTTCATGGCCGGGGCCACGAGCACGGGGCCGGCAAACGCCAGCAGCAGCGTCGAGAGCAGATCATCGGCCAAGCCCAAGGCCGCTTTGGCCAAAAAGTTGGCCGTGGCCGGAGCTACACACAGCACACTGGCCCGCTCAGCCAAGCCGATGTGCGCGCCCAGCGGAAACTCGGGCTCGGCGAACAGCCGCTCGTAGACCGGCCGGCCGCTGAGGGCTGCAAACGTGGCCGGGCCGACAAACTCGCCGGCCGACTTGGTCATGACCACCGACACGCCGGCACCGGCCTGCACCAACTGGCTCACTAGCGCGGCAGTTTTGTACGAGGCGATGCCGCCGGTGATGCCCACCACCAGCTCGCGGCCGTTCATAGATTGCTGAGATCCAGTTCGGGCGGGCCGCCGGCTTCTTCCGGCTGGCCGGTGACGCGGACGTTGGTCGAAGTGTCGAGGAAAATCTTGTCCTGCATGATCTCCTGGATCACGATCTTCAGCTTGTCGTTGGTGTCGAGATCCACCAGCGGCCGACTGCCAGCATTGAGTGCCACCAGGCGTTTTTGAATCAAGGTCGACAGCTTAAAACGGCCGCCGACTTTGTTGACAATCTGTTCCTCGCGCAACTCGTCCAGCATGATCGCCTCGCTTTGGATAGCACAAACACCACGACCAGCGGTCGCGGCTTGATGATTAGCAGTTCGATAGAATGTCGCACATTTCGCGCGTTGCGCGATCCAGGTCGTCGTTGACCACGCGATAGCGGTAGCGGCTGGCGGAGACCAACTCCCGCCGCGCGACCTCCAGCCGCCGCGCCAAGGCC
Organism: Pirellulales bacterium; assembly: GCA_036509275.1. Lineage (GTDB taxonomy): Bacteria > Planctomycetota > Planctomycetia > Pirellulales > PNKZ01 > DATATB01. Next base: position 2,062 of record DATCFX010001406.1, read on the forward strand.
GCGTCGCTCTCCGTGCCGCGACCCCGCAAGCGGCGCTCCAGCTCCGCATAGGATTCGGGCAACACAAAGATGGTAACAGCGTCGGGATATAGTTCCAGGATCGCGGTGGCGCCTTGCACGTCGATCTCTAAAACTACCCATTTTCCCGCCGCCAGGCTAGGGGTCACCTCGCTACGGAGCGTGCCATACCAGTCGCCCCGGCCAAAGACTTCGCAACATTCCAGGAATTCGTCGGCCTCGCGCCGCCGGGCAAACTCCTCGGGCGACAGGAAGTGATAGTCGACGCCGTCCGCCTCGCCGGGCCGCGGCTGCCGGGTGGTTGCCGACACGCTGGCCACCAGTGGCCGCCGGCATTCGGCGAACATCCGTTTCAGCAGCGTGGTCTTGCCGGCTCCAGCAGGCCCCGAGACGACAATCAGCCGCCCGGGGGCTTCGCCCAAACTCCTCACGGCGGATGTTGATTCAGGTGGCATGAGCGCGCGCCGGTACGAGTGCGGCCTACTCCACGTTCTGAATCATTTCCCGAATCCGCTCGATGGCCGCCTTGATATCGATGACATGCCGGGAAATCTGCACGTCGTTGGCCTTCGAGCCGATCGTATTGGCCTCGCGAAACATTTCCTGCGTCAGGAATTCCAGCTTGCGGCCCGAGCTTTCCGGCAGTTCCATGATCGAGTCGAACTGCCCCAGGTGGCTGCGCAGCCGGATGAGTTCTTCCGAAATATCGCTGCGTTCGGCGAAAATGCTGACTTCCCGGATCAGATCGCCGGCGCCGAGCTTGACGTCGAACTCGGCCAGCAGGCCGCCCAGCCGCTCCAAGAGCCGGCCGCGATAGCTTTCGGCCACTTGCGGCGCGCGGGCTTCGATCTCGGTCAGTTGAGCGGCCACGACCTGGCAATTCTGCTGCAAGTCGTCGGCCATGGCCCGGCCTTCGTCGGCACGCATCTTGGCCAGGTTGTCCATGGCGGCCACCAGCGTCTGGCGGATCAGCGGCCAGTCCTGCTCGGCGTCTTCGGCCGTCGTCGGATCTTCGGCAATCACGCCCGGCAGCATCAACAGTTCTTCCAATCGCACGTGGCCGGGCGCGTTCCACGATTGGTGCAACGCTTCGAGCTGCTGGCGGTAGCTGGCCAGCACGGCCGTGTTGATTTGAAAATCGTCGGGCTGCTTGGGTCGATCGACGCGCAACGAAACTTGCAGCGTGCCGCGGCGGATGTGCTGCCGCACGACATTTTCGATGTCGGGCTCCAGGGCGCTATAACCCTCGCCGCACTTCACCGCGAGTTTGAAATAGCGGCTATTGATCGTGCGCAGCTCGATGCTGATCGACAGGCCATCGGCCTGGTAATGCGCCTCGCCAAAGCCCGTCATGCTCAAAAGCAAAGGAAATCCAACTCCACGACTGGTGAAATGCCGTCGGCGATCAGGGTGCGTATTACTTCTTGGCCGGTGCCGCGGGGGTTGAAGCGGGGTGGTCGTTGCTCGAGGGCGAAGCCGGTGCGCCGCCGCTGGAGCCCGGCGGAGTGGTGGCGCCAGGGCCTTCTCCGGCCGGCCCGCTGGCGGGTTGTCCGGGTGTCGCACTTTGCGGCGCGGCCGATCCGAGGTTCGTGAAACCATCTTCGCTGTTGTAATACTTGACTGCCACGATGCAGAGCAGAATCCAGAAAGTGGCGACGCCGATGGTGATGCGCGTAAACAGGTCGCCGGCCTTGGTACCGAACGCGCTTTGGCCACCCATGCCGCCCAAAGCACCGGCCAGCCCACCGCCTCGTCCGCGTTGCACCAGCACCAACATGATGAGAAACACGGCTGTCAAGAACAGCAGCACCATGATCAAAGCACTCATCGTTCAAGCACCTTCCTGGTTTCCATTGAGCGGGCCAATTGCAAGCCGCCCGCACGGCCCGTAACCGAGCCGGCTAACTATTCGATTTGAAGTTTGAAACGCACTGGGGACCGCGCTGGTTAACTTGCCACGCCGGCCGCGATGCCCAGGAAATCGGTCGCTTTCAGACTCGCGCCGCCCACCAAGGCCCCATCCACGTTGGCCTGGCCGAGCAGTTCGGCCGCGTTGCTGGGCTTGACGCTGCCGCCGTACAGAATGCGAACGCCCTGTGCGACCCCGGCATTGTAGCGGGTTTCGATCATTTTGCGAAGGTCTGCATGCACGGCTTCTGCCTGGTCGGGCGTAGCGACTTTGCCCGTGCCGATGGCCCACACCGGCTCGTAGGCGAGGACGAGCGCCGAGATCTGCTCGGCCGACAGGCCGGCCAGCGATTGCTCGAATTGCCCGCGAATGACCGCACTGGTGCGATCCGCCTCGCGATCGGCCAACAGTTCGCCCACGCAGACGATCGGCACCAGCCGGGCCGCCAGGGCAGCCAGCACCTTCTTATTAATCTCCGCGTCGGTC
>DATCFX010001407.1:0-1334 GCA_036509275.1 Pirellulales bacterium
GAGCATCCAACCGTGGCGCTGCGCCTTGCGCATGAAGTAGCGCAGCATGGCCTCGCAGAGTTCGAAATCCGTGATCACGCCCTCGCGCAGCGGGCGAACGACCGAAATCGAGCCGGGCGTGCGGCCGAGCATCTGCCGCGCCAGGTGACCGACGGCCGAACCGCCGCCCAGGATGCGATGGCTGTGGCCTTCCACCGCGACGACCGAGGGTTCGTTGACGACCAGGCCTTCGCCGGCCACGCTGACCAGCGTGTTGGCCGTGCCCAGGTCGATCGCCAGATCGGCGGTGAACAGTCCCGAGATTCGATTGAGCATCCTTGCTCGGCGATTAAAGAAAAGTGGTGCGGGTCGGATCCATCCGAGCGGTCGAAATTACAGGGGGCGCGCTAAGCCAGGCGGCCAGCGGCAGGACGGTCGAGCGAGACGACCGCGGCGTGGGGCGCGGACGCCTGCGCGACGCCCTTGGCCTTGATATTCCAGTTGTAGCGGCCCAACTCAATCGACAGCAGGACGCAGCCCAGCACGATGGCCAAAAAGGCCACGCCGAGCATCACGGTGTAGACGTTGAACTTGGCCAGGAAGCCGCGGCTATTGGAGTCTTGTGGCGACACGGTCGTCCCTCGCGATCGTTCCTCGTTGGTAGCCCGGCACGACTTTGGCGACGGACCTGTCCGGGGCTGTCTTCAAGACTTCGACGCGGCCCAGGTATTGCGTGCCGCGCGAAACTTCCAACGTGTTGCCCGGTTGCAGGCCGTCGTCGGCGCCCAGCGAAATCTCGACCAGTCCGTTGGTGCCGGTGGCCAGGACAATGCCGTCGACCTTGGGCGGGATGTTGCCCACCGGCGTGTGAGGGCTGAGGCCGTGGCGGTCGAGCACGGTCTTGGTTTTCGCTTCCTGTTCGATGAGCCGCCGGTTCATTTCGGCGGCTTTGCCCAGGTCCGCCTCGGCCACGTTGAATTTGTCTTGCAACGTGACATACTCGCGGAATTTTTCATCGCGCTTGGCCTGCGCCGCAGTCACGTCACCGCGCAGTGCGTCGATTTGCGTGAGGCGCGCGTCGAGCGAGGTTTGGGCCGTCGTCAGCGCGGCCAATTGCTTGGCCGATTCTTCTTTGAGCTGCGCCAGATCCGTATCGAGCTTCGTCTTTTCCGTGGTGAGGCCCTCGAGCTTCTGCCTGAGCTTGGCGATGGTCTCGACCTGCGCCGTCTTCTCCTTGTCGACCTCGGACTGGTACGCCTTGAGCGCGGCGTCGGCCTTTTCCGTCTCGGCTTGCGACGCCTGCAACTGCTTCTGCGTGTCGTGGGCCACCTCGATCCAGTTTTTATGCGTGGAAT
>DATCFX010001408.1:0-3176 GCA_036509275.1 Pirellulales bacterium
TCGACACACCCTACCGTTTTGGGATGCAGGCTTTATGGGCAAAGCGCCCGCAAGGGGAGAGGTGTTGCGGAGAAGTTATTTTTCAGTCGATCCTTCTTAGGCGCTGGTCAACATGGCCACGGGAAAATCCCGGAACAAATCTTCGCCGGCCAGCGTCGGCGGCTCGCCGCTGGCTGCGCCGGCCACGAGGGCTTCGCCGCTAAACAGATTCTGCCAGCGGCTGGGAGCGTCATAGGGCAGTGGCACGCCGCTGCCTTGCCAGATGCCGGGCTGGAAACCGAGGCGGTCGTCCGCGACGCACGCGGCCACGCAGCGCGGCACGATGGCCAACATCCAGCGCTCGCCTTGCCGGCGGCCAAAGCCGAAAAGCTGGTCCTTGCGCTCGCCCACCGCCGACAGCGGCAGGTAGTCGCCGGTGAGCAAGAAGCCCGCGTGCGCGCGGCGAAAGTGCAATGCCGCCTGCGTCATGTAAAGCTTGATGCGACCGTCCTGCCAGTTGCGCGTGAGCTCGGCCAACAGCGTCTTGCGGTCGCGCTGGGCTGCTGCACGCAAGCTTTGCAGGAATTGCCGCCGCAAAGCGAAGTCCACGGGACGCCGATTGTCGGGGTCCACCAGGTTTAAGTCCCACAGCTCGGTACCCTGATAAAAGTCCGGAACGCCGGGCGCGCAAATCTTCAGCAGCGTCTGGGCCAGCGAATTGCACGCTCCCGCTCGGGCAAGCGGCGCCACGAACTCGGACAGCTCATTGACGAACGCGCCGTTGCGCTGCCGGTCGAGCGCACCGCGGACGAAGTTTTCGATCGCCTGGCCGTAGTCTTCGTCCGGATTGATCCAGCTCGTGTTCAGCTTGGCCTCGCGCGTGGCCTTGTGCATGTAGGCCACGAGCCGGTCGATGAGTTCGCCATGCTGCGCGTCATCCGTGGACCCCAGCGGCCAGCAGCCCAACGCCGTCTGGTAGAACAGGAATTCTTCGTTGGCGTTGGGCGCCTCTTCGCCTTCCACCTGGCTCTTGAAGCCGCGGTTGAGCGTCCGCCAACGGGCCAAGGCCCTTTCCCACGCGTCGGGCACTTCGGACAGCACGTTGATCCGCGCCCGCACGTCTTCGCCGCGCTTGGTGTCGTGCGTGGCGCTGGCCAGCATCGTGGCGGGCCAGGCGGCGGCCTGCTCGGCCAGGCGGCGATGGAACTCGTCGGGCGGCGTGCCAAAATGTCCCGGATCGCCCCCCACTTCGTTGAGCGATGCCAGCGGATACGCCCGATAAAAGGCCGTGTCCTCCAGTCCCTTGGCCGTGACCGGCCCGGTCATTTGCTGGCAGCGGAGCACGAATTCGCGCCGCTCCTGCCGCTGGGCCTCGCTCAGCCCGTCCGGATCCTCCAGCAGCAGGATCGAAGCGATGAAGTCGAACACCGACTTGTTGATCGCCGGGTTGCGGCGTTTGGCCATGCGCACGGCCGCGACTACCAATTGCCGGTCTTGATCGCAGACCAGCTTGTCGCCCGGCTGGATGTACGTGCGGTACACCGGAAAACAAGCGATCACCTCGGCCAGCGCCCGCCGCAGCGACGCCGCGGTAAAATCTCGCGACCAGCGGTGCTGCTCCGAGATGCGGTTCAAGCGGCGGCTGAGCATGTGCAATTCGCTGGACATCGAGATGCCCAGGATGGTCTTCTTGCTCTCGTAAAAAATGTCGTTGAACCGCGGCTGCACGTCCGTGAACTGCGTGTAAATGTCCTTGATCCGCTTCGCCGAGTAGCGGTCGACGAACAGACCGCACGCCAGGTTCAAAAAGTCGTAGCCGGTGGTGCCGTGCGTGGCCCAGGTCGCGCGCAGCTTTTCGTCGGCGCCGAGGATCTTTTCCACGACGATGTACAGCGGTTTGGGACCATCGGGCACCTGCCGGCCGTGTTCGGTGCTGGCCGCGCGAAAACCGGCTTGCAAGCTGGCCAGGTACTGCTGCGGATCGAGCAGACCGTCGACGTGGTCGACGCGCAGGCCCGTCACCCAGCCGCGGCCCAAAAAGCGAAACATCATCGCGTGGACCTGGGCAAACACCTCGGGATCTTCCACGTGGACGGCCGCCAACTCGTTGATGTCGAAGAAGCGGCGGTAGTTGATCTCGTCGCTGGCCACGCGCCAGAACGACAGCCGGTAGGTTTGTTCGGCCAGCAAGGCTTCGAGCCGATCGAAGCTGCGAGCATCTCCGCGGTGGCCGTTGATCTGGCGGATCGTGGCGTCGATCGCCGTGCGCACGGCTTCGCTCTCGAGCATCAGCGCGGCCAGACGCCGGCGGGCCACTTCGCTCTCGCGCTGCCGTTCGCGCAGCTTTTCCGGATCGCGCTCCGAGCGCCGCGGCAGCCGCTCGAGTTCGGTGACGATGCTCTCCAACTCCATCCGCGCCGGGTCATGCGAAGCCAGGTGGCCTAAGTACTCAACCAGCGCAAGTTGCAAGATGCGCGGCCAGGTGCCGGCCGTCACCGGAAATCGCCGCGCATAGTAATCGACCCAAAACCGCTGCCCGGCATAGACGAGCTTCAACTCCTCGTTCTCGAGCACCTTGCCATATTGCTCGCCCAGGACGGGCACCAGGATCTTGTCTTTTAACTCTTCCTGCGGCGGGTCCCAGTCGATATCGAAAAACTTGGCGTAGGGCGAACCGCGGCCATTTGCCAGCACGTCCTGCCACCACAGGTTCGTGTTGTCGTCAATGGCCATGTGGTTGGGGACCACGTCCAGCAGCAGCCCCATGCCGGCCGCCTGCAACCCTTCGGCGAACAGCCGAAACTCGTCTTCGGTGCCGAACTCCGGATGAATCGTGTTGTGATCCACGACGTCGTAGCCGTGCGAACTGTCGCGGCGGGCTTTGAACAGCGGGGAGGCATATACGGCCCCGATGCCCAACTCGTCGAAATAGCCCACGAGTTCGCGGGCTTCGCGAAAATTCACGTGGCCGCTGAATTGCAGCCGGTACGTCGCCGCGGGAATCTGGGCGTCGAGATTTGTCTGCGGATTGCAGCTTGCCACGTCAGACCTCTCTTCTTCCTAATCGACCGGCCGCGTGAAGCGGGCAAATCCGGGCCGCACGCTTTCGGCTTCACGGCGAGACGAGGAGGACGGGGTGCGATCGCAATTGCCAGCCTCAGCGCTGGGAGCAATCCAACAACCGACGCCGGCTCCCC
>DATCFX010001409.1:0-2002 GCA_036509275.1 Pirellulales bacterium
GCTGTCGCCGCGCAGATCGGCCAGGGCAATCACCTCGTCCTGCTGGTAATGATGGCCCAGCACCAGCAGCCGCGAGCCCAACTCGGCCTTCACCTGGTGGATGCGGGCCGCGAGCGTCGCGTTATCGAGCGATTTGTACGGCCGCAACTCAAAACTCTGGCCGGCGGCGAAGCTCGCGGTGCTCATAGGACGCTGAGGGTGTTTTCGTGTAGGAATCGCAGCAGAGAGCGGCGGGCCATCGGCAGAAGCGGCCCCGGAGCCGACGGCGGAAGGCTGGCAATCGACTGCCCAGGGCATTATATCGGCTGTGAAGCGAGGAAAACAGGACGGTCCAGGCAACCGGCCCTTGAGCAAATCGCTCGATCTCAGCTTCTCGGACTGGCAAAAAGCTGTCTTTGACCGGCCGGCGGATCCTGGTATCAACTTGCGCGACTCAAATGGTCCGCGCGCGTTTTTAGGAAAATTCAAATCCAAAAGGCCAACCTCCCGTGAGTTCCGACGTGGTGAACCCGGTGCCCGAGAGCTTCCAGCCGGACGCGGCTGACCTGCCCGTTGCACCGATCGAGGTGCGAGCCATTACGTATTCGCGGAGCCTGCTGCGGATCCGGGTTCCGGTGAAAGTGACCTTGGCTTCGAAAAAACAGCCGATCGGCCGGATCATCGAGCTGGGACCGGGGGCCATTATCCACTTCGAAAAGTCATGCGAAGAGATGCTTGACCTGGAAATCGGCGGGCAAACGGTCGCCCAGGGCGAGCCGGTCAAGGTCGGCGACAAGTTTGGCATTCGGATCACTTCGCTGACCCTGCCGCACGAACGTTTTCTGACGCTGGCGGCCCGCCAGAAGCATTGATGCCGCTGTGCTTCGCGGCGGCGATTTCTTCGCGGTTCAACGACTCCCCGGGCTGACGCCCTGCGGCTCGCCACGCGCGGCGAAGGACCGCCTGGCTCGGCGAGCCAGGCTATAGAGCGCCAGCAGTCCCCGGCCGGCAAAACCCGGCATGGCGATCGTGATGCGCCCGGCGCGATACGACTGGTTCGACCACTTGGCCGTGGCTTCGACCAGCGGGCCCCAGAAGTCGACCACGCGCACCGCTCCCTCGGCGTGCAGCCTGCGCAACCACAGCAGCCGCAAGAGCTGGCCGGGCGTGTAGTCGGCAAAGGCCGGGTCGTAGCCGACCTTCGTCGAGAAGTACACGCCCTTGGCTACGTGTCCCAACTCGAAGGCAATGGCCTGGCCGTGGTGTTCGAGAAACACCAGCACGAGTTGCTGCCAGGCCGCGAGTTGTTCGGCGTGGCGCACGAGAAACTCGGCCAGTTGCGCGTGCTTGCGCACTGAAGTGCCGGCCGCGCCCTTCCAACTGCGATCTTCGATTTCGAAGCCTCGCTCGAGCAACTCGCGCAGTTGCGGACCAGTAGGATTCTCGTACGCCCGCAGCTCGAGCGGGCCATCAGCCAGCGCCCGGCGCTCAGCGCGGCGCATGTGCCGGCGATGATTGGCCGACCAGCCGGCTTCATACTGCCGCCACTCGGCCGGCAGCAGGACGCGGCCGACCTGGCAATCGGGGTGCGCGTGCAGACCGAGTCCCGCCCGCTCGGCCGCGGCAACCAGCGACTGCCAACGCGGTTGATCCAGGGCGATGGCTTCCAGCCGAATGAGCGGCCAACGCGCATGGTCCAGCAGGCCTTGCACCATCAGGTCCAGCGCTTCATCGGTTCGCGCGGCGGGATCGAGCAGCAAATCGCCGCAATCGCACCAATCGTTGATCGCCAGCATTCCCAGCTCCAGCGGCCCGCGCAGTCTGCGGCCGGCCAGCAACATCGCGGCCACTGGCCGTGGGCCGTCCAGCACTACCGGAATGCAGAGCCGTGCTCCCGGGGCGAAGGTCTCGACCCATTGGGCGGCCGTTTCGGCCCTGCACGTCGGGGCCGGCGCGTCGCTGCGCAGCCACAGTTCGTCCCAAGCGGCGGCCAGCCCGCGCAACGCGTCGAGCGACGTGAGCA
>DATCFX010001410.1:0-6070 GCA_036509275.1 Pirellulales bacterium
AGATCCACTCACCCTCCACAACACCTTTTAGTTTCGGGTGACTGGACGGAATGCGGCGCCCAAAATGCAGGTTCAAATCTCCAGCATACACATACGAGGCTTCCCAGCATTTTTGCCCCACCAGGCTGTCGATAATGCTCAACAGCCGACCGAGGTTCTTTCCATTCGGGATCGGTCTGATATTTTTGACTGGCATCTTATTTAGCGAGGAATTCTTCGAGAAGTGTCTGGATCTCTTGAAAGGTGAAGTCGCCGCCTCGCCCGCTGCCACGGTGGCTTTGCCGCTTGAGGATATGTACGTACCGACTGAAACGCCATCTGTCTTTCGGAGGTAAGTTTTGGGCCACGGCTCTGAACTGCTTGATGTCCTGTTTCATGTCCGCGCAGCACGTCGCAAACCGTTAGCTGAATTCTAATTCACTTGGGCTCACTCGCTCAAAAGTTCGGCGTCGGCGGACGGTATTTGCTCCAATCGATCGAGCGGAACCAGGCAATGGTCCGCTCCAGGCCTTCGGCCAGCGAGACGTTCGGCTCCCACGCCAGATGCGAGCGGGCCAGCGAAATATCGGGGCGCCGCTGCGTGGGATCGTCGGCCGGCAATGGCCGGTACACCAGCTTGCTGCGCGAGCCGGTCAGCTTGAGCACGCGCTGCGCCAGCTCGTTGATTGAAAACTCGGATGGGTTCCCCAGGTTGACCGGCCCGACAAATTCGTCCGGGCCGTTCATCATGCGGATTACGCCTTCGATCAGGTCGTCGCGATAGCAAAAGCTGCGGGTCTGCTCGCCGCTGCCAAAGATCGTCAGGTCGTCGCCGGCCAGCGCCTGGCGGATAAAGTTCGAAACCACGCGGCCGTCGAACGGGTGCATGCCCGGGCCGTAGGTGTTGAAGATCCGCACGACGCGGATGTTGACCTTGTTCGTGCGATGGTAATCCATGAACAAGGTTTCGGCGGCCCGTTTCCCCTCGTCGTAGCAGGCCCGAGGGCCCAGCGGGTTGACCGAGCCGCGATAGGATTCGACCTGCGGGTGGACCTCGGGATCGCCGTAGACTTCGCTGGTCGAGGCTTGCAGCACTTTGGCCCGGCAGCGTTTGGCCATGCCCAGCACGTGAATGGCCCCGATCACCGAGGTCTTCATCGTCTTGATGGGATTGAACTGGTAGTGTCCCGGGGCGGCGGGGCAGGCGAAGTTGTAGATCTCGTCGACGTCCAACCAGATGGGCTGGGTGATGTCGTGCCGCAACAGCTCGAAGTTCGACAGCGGCAGCAGATGGGCGACGTTGGCCTTTTGGCTGGTGAAGAAATTGTCGAGGCAGATCACATCCTGTCCGGCCTCGACCAGCCGCTGGCAAAGATGCGAGCCCAGAAAGCCCGCCCCGCCGGTGACCAGGATTCGCTTGATGCTGGACAAAATGTGCGGGTCCGATGGATGGCGATTGGGGATGGGCGTGCTGGCGCGAGCGTGCCTGCGGGGGCGCTCCCTAGCCGGCTCGACCTGCAAAAGTATACCATTACCAGTGGAGGCCGCGGCAATCGCAGTTCGCCCTGCCGAGCCCGCCAAAGCGGCATTTTTGCGTCATTTTCGGGCCCGACTACACCGTCGCCGGCCGGCCAGGCGTGCAACCGCTCGTACCGCCTGGGAGCGATCGTGGTATCATTGTAGTATGGGACTCGATTTGCAAGTTGACGTGACGGCTCTCGGCGATTCGCACCGGCGCGCGCTGGAAGAGGTCCTTGGCAGACCCCTGGCAAGCAACGAGCAGGTGATCATCAGCGTCAGGAGCGTTGAAACGCCGGCGGCTGCGTCCGCCGGGGCGTCCCAGACGCTGGAAGACTGGACGAACATCTACGAAGGCCTGAGCGACGAACAAGTCGAGGCGATCGACAAGATGGCCAAAACGCGGGCCAATCTCACCCGCAGTCTGCCATAGCACATGGATGCTGCACTGCTTGATACGGATGTTCTATCCGAGGTGCTCAAGCGTAAGGACCAGCAGGTTCTGAGAACGGCCCGGCAGTATCTGGCCGAACATCAACGGTTCGCATTTTCGGCGATCACGGTTTACGAAATCATTCGAGGAATGCTGGCCAATGCTGCGACACGGCAGCTTGCCGGGTTTCTCAAGACTGCAGAGACGAGCGAGGTCTTGCCCGCCAGTCTGCCGGTGTTGATGCGCGCCGCGAATCTTTGGGCCGATGCCCGCAACGGCGGTCACCCTCGCGACGATGCGGATCTCATCATCGCCGCAACGGCCCTCGAAGCGAGCCGCGTGTTGGTCACTGGCAACACGCAACACTTCTCGTGGATTCCCGGTCTGCGACTTGCCGATTGGCGGTCCGCCAACCCGTAGCGAGGGGGCGGGTCCGCGAGCGAGCATCGGCAACACGCCCTCCGCTAGCTGAACGCCAGGGCGCCAAAGTACAGGCAGCGAAGGCTAGTCGGCTCGACGGGTCAAAGTATACGATGGCTTGTGGGGACGCGGTGGCCGCAGTTCGCGTGTGTAGCGCCCTCGAACTGCATTTTCGCCCGTTTCGAGTTCAGTTGGTCCATCCCTTTGCCGACCCACGCCAGACCCTTGCACCACGATTTACTGGAACATCTGACCGAGCCGCAGCGGACGGCGGCCACGCACGTGGATGGCCCGCTGTTGATCCTGGCCGGCCCGGGCAGCGGCAAGACGCGGGTGGTAACCCATCGCGTGGCGTATTTGCTGCGTCAGGGAGTGCCGGCGCGGAATATCCTGGCGCTCACGTTCACCAACAAAGCCGCCGACGAAATGCAGGCACGCATCGCCCGACTGGCGCCGGGCCAGCGCGTGTGGGTCAGCACGTTTCATCGCTTCTGCGCCCGGCTGCTGCGTGAATACGCCCCGCTCGTGGGCCTGACCGAGAATTACACGATCTACGACACTTCCGACAGCCAGGCGGTGCTCAAGCGGGTCATGATTGCCCTGGACATCGACCCGGGCTTGTTTTCTCCCCAGCAGATTGCCAACCACATCAGTTGGGCGAAGAACAATCTGATCACGGCCGAGCAATACCAGCCGCGGCCGGGGCATCCGATCGGCAGCATCGTGGCCGCGGTTTACCCGCCGTATCAGACCCAACTGCTCCGCTCCAGCGCCGTCGATTTCGACGACCTGTTGATGCACATTGCCACGCTGTTGCGGGAAAATCCCGAGGTGCGCAGCACGCTCGACGAGCGCTTCCGCTACATCCTCGTGGACGAATACCAGGACACGAACCTGGCCCAATACGCGATCGTGCGGGCCTTGTCGCTCGATCATCCGAACCTGGCGGTGACCGGCGACCCTGACCAATCGATCTACGGCTGGCGCGGAGCGAACCTGACCAATATCCTCGAATTCGAGCAGGATTATCCCGACGTGGCCGTCGTGCGGTTGGAGCAGAACTACCGCAGCACGAAGCGGATTTTGCGGGCCGCCGGCCAACTGATCACCTTCAACAAGCGGCGGAAGGCCAAAGAGCTGTTCACCGACAACGACGAAGGCTCGCCGGTGCGGCTGGTCTTTTATCCGGGACAAAAAGACGAGGCCGCCGCCATTGCCGAGCGGATCGCCGTCGAAGTCGGCGCCGGCCGGCGGCAGGCGCGGGACTTCGCCGTGTTCTATCGCACCAATGCGTTGAGCCGGGCGGTTGAATCGGCCCTGCGCGAGCATGGCATTGCCTACCAGGTCGTCCACGGCGTCGAGTTTTATCAGCGCAAAGAAATCAAGGACATCGTCGGCTACTTGACGCTGCTGAACAATCCGCGTGACGACGTGGCTTTTTTGCGGACCGTCAACACGCCGACGCGCGGCATCGGCAAATCGACGCTCGAAAAACTTTCGGCCTACGCCCGCGGCCGGGCACTGCCGCTGCTCGAGGCCGCGCGCGAGAGCGGGCTGGTCGAGTCGATTCCCAAAAAGGCCGCGGTGGCGTTGGCAAAATTCGTGTCGATGTACGATCGGCTGTCGCTGGTCGCCATCCGGCCGGTGGAAGAGATTCTGGGCCACGTGCTGACGGAGTCGGGCTACCAGGCCGCGCTGGTCGAAAGCCTGTCGCCGGAGGACGAAGAGCGGCTGGCGAATATCCAGGAATTGCTGACCGCGGCCCGCGAATTCGACGAGCGAGCGCCGGGCGAGGGACATCTCGAAGAGTTCCTGGAAGAAGCTTGCCTGGTCAACGACACCGACGATTGGCAGGCCACGGACGATCGCGTCACGCTCATGACGCTGCACGCCTCGAAAGGGCTGGAGTTTCCGGTCGTGTTTCTGATTGCCCTGGAACAGGGGCTGCTACCGCACGAACGCTCGCGGCAGAACGAGTCGGAACTGGAAGAAGAGCGGCGGCTGCTGTTCGTGGGCATGACCCGGGCCCAGCAGGAACTGCACTTGAGCCTGGCGCGCCATCGCGAGTTCCGCGGCCAGAGCAAAATGACGATTCCCAGCCAGTTCCTGATGGAACTGCCGGTCGATGAGTTCGACTCGCACAGGCTCAGTTGGACGAGTCAGACATTTGACGATGCCGGACACGACTCAGAGCACGAGCACCTGCACCCGGACGAGGATTGGGCCGCCGACGATGACAGCTTCGAGCCGGAAAAGCTGGAACGCGGCGGCTCGCAGCCGGCGGCAGCCCCGCCCCGCGCCTTGCACCTGATGACGGCGGCCGAGCTGGGCCAGGAGGCGGCAGCCCCCAACGTTTCGCCGGAGGTTTTCGCCCAGAGCATGCTCGTCCGCCATCCGCATTACGGCCTGGGTACGATTGTCGCTCTCAGCGGCAGCGGACAGGCCCGCAAGGCGGTCGTCGAGTTCTCGGGCGGAATCGGTCAGCGGAGCTTCGTGCTCAAGCACAGCGGTCTGCGGCCCGTCAGGCCGAGTTAAAACGAGCCTGCCTGGACGTCTGGTTCCGTGTTCCCCCTTCTCTCATTTCTTCGCGTCCTTTGCGAGCTGCTGTTCATCGATTTACAAACAGGCCTTTGAACAGAGGCTCGCAAAGGACGCGAAGAAAGACGGTTGGGTCATGAAGTTGCACGGAACTCCAGAACGGTTGCCCCAGCCTGCCAAAACGGCAGTCTGCGGTTTGGCTATCAGGCCCGTTGTTGAGCTGCCAATTTTCCCTGGTCTTCCTAAACTCTAGCGCCAATGAAGGATCTGCGACGCCGCTAACTGTAAGCCCGCTACTGGCATAGGCTTTGCTTTTGAGGCGGCAGGGGCTGCCGAGCTGACGATGTGGTTGGCGGTTTGGCAGTTCCCGGCAGAATCAAAACGAACACCAAACGCCGGCTGGAGCATTTCAATCCGGCCCATCACCAGCGCGCGAAAAGGAGCCTGAACCATGGCCAAAGGCGAACGGATCATCGGCATCGACCTGGGGACGACAAACTCGGTCGTGGCCGTGATGGAAGGTGGCGACCCCAAGGTGATTCCCAACGCGGAAGGCAACCGCCTGACGCCCAGCGTCGTGGCGTTCACCGAGAAGGGCGACACCCTGGTCGGCGAGCCGGCCCGGCGGCAAGCCGTTACCAATCCCAAGCGGACGATCTCTTCGATCAAGCGGTTCATGGGTCGGCGGCATAGTGAAGTTGCGGGAGAAGAAAAGATCGTGCCCTACGAGGTCGTGGGCGGTGCGAACGACTACGTCAAGGTCCGCATCGGCGACCGGGACTACACGCCGCCAGAACTCTCGGCGCTGGTCTTGCGCAAGCTCAAGGAGGCTGCCGAGGCCTACTTGGGGCACAAGGTGAACAAGGCCGTGATCACCGTGCCGGCCTACTTCAACGATGCCCAGCGGCAGGCCACGAAGGATGCCGGCCAGATTGCCGGGCTCGAGGTCGCGCGGATCATCAACGAGCCGACCGCGGCGGCGCTGGCCTATGGCCTGGACAAGAAAGAGGCCGAAAAGATCTGCGTGTTCGATCTGGGCGGCGGCACGTTCGACGTTTCGATCCTGGTCGTCGACCAGGGTTTTTTCCAGGTCAAGAGCACCAACGGCGATACGCACCTGGGCGGCGACGATTTCGACCATGTGCTGATCGATTACGTGGCCAGCGAATTCAAGAAAGAGCA
>DATCFX010001411.1:0-3404 GCA_036509275.1 Pirellulales bacterium
TCGGAGCCTTGAACCATCAGAGCGACGTGGGCATCGCCAGCGATGAATTGCTCTTGCCGGAGATGTTGAAGTCTCGCGGCTACGCGACGGCCATCTTTGGCAAATGGCACCTGGGACACCGCGACCGCTTCCTGCCGGCGCGAAACGGCTTCGACGAATTCTTGGGCATTCCGTATTCGAACGACAACGGCCCGCTGCACGGCTCGCGGCGGGACCTGCCTCCGCTACCGTTGATCGAGAACACGAAGATCGTCGCGCACGATCCGGATCAATCGCAGTTTACGCGCATGTTCACCGAGCGGTCCGTCGCCTTCATCGAGCGCCACCGGGAGGGGCCGTTCTTTCTGTATCTGCCGCACGTGATGCCGCACGTACCGATCTTTGCTTCCCAGAAGTTCAAGGGGCGCAGCAGCCGCGGGTTGTACGGCGACGTGGTCGAAGAGCTCGATTGGTCGGTGGGCCAAATCACGGCGACGCTCGCGCGCCTGGGCTTGGACGACCGCACCCTCGTGATTTTTACCAGCGACAACGGGCCGTTTCTCTCGTATGGCAACCATGCCGGCTCGGCAGGTCCGCTGCGCGAAGGCAAGCTGACGACCTGGGAAGGCGGCGTCCGCGAGCCGTGCGTCATGCGCTGGACCGGCATCATCCCCGCCGGCCGCGAATGCCGCGAACCCATTTCGACGATCGATCTCTGGCCGACATTCGCCGCGCTGGCCGGCGCGCCGCTGCCGCAGAAGCCGATCGACGGCCGCAACGTGTGGCCCATCATTCGCGGCGAACCCGGAGCCAAGCTGCCGCGCGAGGCGTTTTACTATTATGCCGGCGACGAACTGCAAGCCGTCCGCTGGGACGACTGGAAACTCCACGTGGCGCACGACTATCTGACTTCGGCCACTCCGCCCGGGCGCGATGGCCGCCCGGCGAACTTCGAGCACATGCAGCCCAAGGCCATGTCGGTTTCCGGAGTGAGCGGCATTGCCAGCCGCCACGGATACGTGGTGCGGCACCAAGGGCAAGCCTTGTTTAATCTGAAGGACGACGTCGGCGAGACGCACGACGTGGCGGCCCAGCACCCGGACGTGGTCAAGCGGCTGCTGGCATTGGCCGAAGCGGCCCGCGCCGACCTGGGCGATGGATTGACAAATCGCGTCGGCAGCGGCGTCCGCCCGGCTGGACATTGAATTAGGATCGAACGAAAAACGGCTTCGGGTTTTTACTTATAAGGTATTCAATTTCAATGTCTTTCATGTCGCGCTACCTCTCCGCTTCGGCGTGTTTGCTCCTCACCCTGTCGGCGGCTCCCGAGTTTTCACGCGCGGCGGAGAATTCCGCCGGGCGACCGATCTACGATAGCGAGCGGTCGACCGAACCGTTGTCGAATCCGGCTGACGTGGCCCGCGGGATGGCGCTGCCCGAGGGGTTCAAGGCGACCGTGTTTGCGGCCGAGCCAGACGTTCGCCAGCCGATCGCAATCACGACCGACGAGCGCGGCCGGCTGTGGGTTGCCGAGAACTATACCTATGCTGAAGCGAAGTTGAACTTCGATACGAACCTGCGCGACCGCATTCTCTGCTTCGAAGATCGCGACCAGGACGGCCGGTTCGACGCCCGGCACGTGTTTTGGGATCGGGGACAGAAGTTGACGAGCGTCGAGGTTGGTTTCGGCGGAGTGTGGGCGCTGTGTGCTCCGCAATTGCTGTTCATTCCCGATGCCAATGGCGACCTGGTTCCCGACGGCGAACCGGAGGTCGTGCTCGACGGCTGGAACGACGATCTGATCCGCCACAACATCGTCAACGGCTTGAAGTGGGGCCCCGATGGCTGGCTCTACGGGCGGCAGGGCATTCAAGCCACGTCGCTGGTCGGCCGGCCGGGCGCTCCGGCCTCGCAGCGCACCCAGCTCAATTGCAGCATCTGGCGCTACCATCCCACGCGCAAAGTGTTCGAAGTCGTGATGCAGGGCGGGACCAACTCGTGGGGATTCGATTACGACGACGACGGCGAGATGTTCTTTATCAACACGGTCATCGGCCACTTGTGGCACGTCGTGCCTGGCGCCTATTCCCGGCGGATGTACGGCACGCACTTCAACCCGCATCTCTACGAACTGCTCGAGCAGACGGCCGACCATTTCCACTGGGATACCGCCGAGAAGTGGCAGGAAACCAAGAAGGGCATGAGCGACGCGACGTCGCAGGCCGGCGGCGGCCACGCGCATTCCGGCTTGATGATCTACCAGGGCGACAACTGGCCCGATCGCTACCGCGGCCTGCTGTACACGATCAACTTGCACGGCCGCCGGGTCAACTGCGACCGCCTCTCGCGCCACGGCTGCGGCTACGTCGGCACGCACGAGCCGGACTTCCTGCTGGCCAATGATCCGTGGTTCCGGGCCCTGGACCTGATCTATGGCCCGGACGGCGGCGTGTATATCGCCGATTGGAGCGACGTCGGCGAGTGCCACGAGAGCAACGGCGTACACCGCAGCTCGGGCCGCATCTACAAGATCACCTACGGCGAGCCCCGGCGGCCGGGCAAGCTCGATCTGCGGCAGATGAGCGACGAACAGCTTGTAGCGCTGCAACTGCACAAGAACGATTGGTATGTGCGCCAAGCGCGCCGCTTGTTGCAAGAGCGTGCCGCGGAACATCATGATCTGCAAGCCGCGCACGCGGCCCTGCACGCCATCTATCGCGAAAATCCCGACGCCACGCGCCGCTTGCGTGCCCTGTGGTGCCTGGTAGTGACCGGCGGGATCGACAACGCCTGGCTCTTAAAGCAGCTCGACGACGCCAATGAGCACGTGCGCGTGTGGGCCGTGCGGCTGCTGGTCGACACACTGCCGGTTTCGCCGGAGATCGCGGCCGCCTTCGCGCGGCAGGCGACGCGCGACAAGTCGGGCCTGGTGCGCGTGTACCTGGCCTCGGCGCTGCAAAGGCTCCCTCCCGAAGCCCGCTGGCCGATCGCGGAAGCTCTGGCCCAGCACGGCGAGGATCGCGCCGACGCGGAACTGCCGCTGATGTTGTGGTACGGGATCGAGCCGGCCGTGACGGAAGATCCGAGCCGGGCGGTGGCCTTGGCCGATCGCACGCAGATTCCGCTCTTGCGGCGGCATGTGGCTCGCCGCATCACCAGCGAGCTGGACAACGACCTGCCCGCCGTCGACCGGCTGGTTCGCTTGCTGGAAGTCGATCGGCCGCGGGAATACCAGGTCGAGATTCTCTCCGGCATGACCGCGGCGCTCGACGGCTGGCGCCAAGCGCCGCCGCCACCGGCCTGGAAGTCCGTGGGTCCGAAGCTGGCCGCCAGCCCGGATCCCGACGTGCAGCGGCTGGCCCGCGAATTGGGCGTGGTGTTCGGCGACGGCCGGGCGGTCGACTCGCTCCGCGCCTTGCTCACGA
>DATCFX010001412.1:0-3149 GCA_036509275.1 Pirellulales bacterium
GACGCCAGCTTCGACTGCGTCACCTGCGGCTACGTGCTCGAACACCTGCCCGACGCCCGCGTCGGCCTGGCCGAGTTGGCCCGCGTGATGCGCTCCGGGGGGCGAATGCTGCTGCTGACGACCGAGGACAACCTGTCGGGCGCGTGGACGAGCCGCGTCTGGTGCTGCCGGACCTACAACCGCCAGGAGCTGTATCGCACCTGCCAGGAGGTAGGGCTGCGGCTGAGGAAGGAGCTCTGGTACACGAAAATGCACCAGGTCCTCCGCGCCGGCGGCATCTGCATCGAGATCGAAAGAGAATAAAGCTCAGAAGTCGGTTGGCGGAACTTGCTCGTGCCAAATCCAAGCCGGGCCGGTCGTGTTGGCTCATGGAAAAGCTCGCGCGTATCGTTGTCGGTTACCACGGATGCCTGCGGAGCTTTCGCGATGCGATGCTAGTGGGCAAGCTGCCGATCGCCGATTGGCACAAGAGCCAAAACATTTACGATTGGCTCGGCGAAGGCATCTACTTCTGGGAATACTCGCCGGGCCGAGCACACCGCTGGGCCGTAGGCCAGTTTGGCAAGAAATCGGCGGTGATCGGAGCCGTGATCCAGTTGGGGGCGTGCTTCGATTTGCTGGACGAAACGACCGCATTGCTGTTGGCCGCCAGTTACCCGGAGTTTGCCGAGTCGTTCGCGGTAAGCGGCAGGCCGTTGCCCGTGAACAAAGGCACGGCCAAGAAGCGCCGCGAGTTGGATTGCGCCGTCATCAATGACTGCCTCGATCGCATGGAAAGGCGAAGCGTTCCGTTCGACACGGTCCGGGGGGCGTTTTTGGAGGGTCCGCCGGTTTTTCCCGGTACGACCATTTCCGCGGAAACGCACATTCAGATCGCGGTTCGCAACGTCGATTGCATCCTCGGCGTCTTTCGGCCAAACTTGTAGCGGGGGTTCAATGTTGCACCGACAACCAACCATCGAAGAAATGCGAGCCGCGCTGGAAGCCTCCAGGCTCCCGCCGAAGGAGCATTTTGCGCGAATGGTCCGCGACGGCATCATCAACGCGAGGGGGCAAGTAACCAGGCTCGTCGGCGGCGCGGCCGATCCCGAGCCGGGGGCCCAGCGGCCAGACGCGACAAATGGTGCAAATCCAAACGGCGATCCTAAGTAAGACGGTCGCCCGTCGTCAAGGCTTGCTATCTGGCCGCCAGGTTTTTGGCGAGCCGGCCACCCGGCGTGGCTCGTGAAGATCCAAATGGCAAGCCGCCATGCGGCTTTCCACCCGAATAAGGATCGACCGGAAAATAACTTCTCCGCAACTCCTCTCTCCTTGCGGGAGAGGGCAGGGTGAGGGGCTGGGAAAAACCGAAGTTATTTTTCGGCCGATCCTAAACTGGAGAGCGGCCGGAGGGACCGCGGGCAAGCTTGATGGAACTGTTCATTTCGCCGCACGGACGGCCGCTGATCGCCACGGATTCCGCACCGGACGGGGCGCCGTCGCCCGCGCTGCGCCGCATGGCCCAGGCGCTCGACCAGTCGCCGGCGCGGGGCCTGCTGCACCTGGCGACCGCCGAGTTGCAGACGACGCTGCCGCCCGGCTTGAGTTGGGCACGCGGCTTCGCCAGCGATTATCTCACGCGGCTCTGCCACACGCCCGGGCTGGGCGAAGCAACCGAAATCGCGCCCCTCGCCCCGCCGCCCGAAGACGAGCTAGCCGCCGTCGTGCAGCACTGCCCGCCGCTGTTGGGCAGCGAATATCTTACGCCCGACATGCTGGCCGCGTGGTGGTGCGAGCTCGACGAGTTGGTGCGCGGCGAGGCGCGGCAGTCATCGGGCGGCCCGCAAGAGTATTTGCGCCAGTTGAACCCCGTGTGGCGGCTGGTGGGCCGCGTCACGTTTCACCTGGCCGAAAACAAGCGCGACCCGGCGCATCCGTTCGCGTTTCTGGCGACCTACGCCAGCCGCCTGTCGGCGCAGGCCCGCGTGCAGCACCAACCGCTGGGACGCGCGCTGCAGGAATATGCCGGGGCGCGGAACCGCTCGGCACTGGTGGCACTGCTGACGCCCGTCGAGCGGGCCACGCAATTGAGCCCGCTGGCCAAGGAGCTGGTCGAGTCGGGCGATGTTTACCAGCCGCTGGCCTGGACGCCGCGCGAGGCCTACCGCTTCCTGCAGGACATTCCGAAGTTCGAGGAAAGCGGGCTGATCGTGCGCGTGCCCGACTGGTGGCGGGCCCAGCGCCCGCCGCGGCCGGTCGTCAGCGTCAAGGTCGGCGACCAGCCCGGCGCCAAGCTGGGCGCCGACACCTTGCTCGACTTTAGCGTCAACGTGGCGCTCGAGGGGGAACCGCTTTCCAAGAGCGAGCTGCAAGCGCTGCTGGCGTCGACCGACGGCCTGGTGGCGCTCAAAGGCCGCTGGGTCGAAGTCGACCGCGATCGGCTGAACGAGGCGCTGCGCCATTGGAAAACCGTGACCCAACAGGTTCGCGGCGGCGGCGTGACGTTTTTCGAAGGCATGCGCTTGCTGGCCGGCACCACGTATGCGGACGACGTCGCCGACGCGGCAGTCCACGCCGTGCCGGAATGGACCGGGATTTCCGCTGGGCCGGCGCTGGAACAAACGCTCCGCGAACTGCGCGATCCGCAGTTGCTCGGCAGCCAGGCGGTGCCCAACTTGCAGGCGACCTTGCGGCCGTATCAGCAGACGGGCGTGGCCTGGCTGCGGTTCATGACGCGGCTCGGCTTGGGCGCCTGCCTGGCCGACGACATGGGCCTAGGCAAAACGATCCAAGTGATCGCGCTGCTGCTGCACCTCAAACAGCAGCGACCGGCGCCCGGTGCGCGCGAGCCCAGCTTGCTGGTCGTGCCGGCATCGCTGATTGCCAATTGGAAGTCTGAGCTCGCCCGTTTCGGCCCCAGCCTCGAAGTGCGCATCGTCCACCCCTCGGAAATGCCCGCGGCTAGCGGACGCCAAGGAAAGGCCGCCGACGAACCGTCGCTCGATACCCTCGTCGGCGGGTGCGATCTGGCCATCACGACCTATGGGATGCTAGCACGCCTGGCTCCCTTGCGCCAGCGGCGCTGGAACGTGGTCGTGCTGGACGAGGCGCAGGCCATCAAGAATTCCGGCTCGCGGCAAACGCGCGCCGTCAAGGAACTGTCGGCCGCC
>DATCFX010001413.1:0-1762 GCA_036509275.1 Pirellulales bacterium
GATGCCGTAGTCGAGCGATGGTGGGCTGAAAAAACGGATTGGGTGCCAATGGTGTCATGCGCAACTTCCCGCGGTTTAGCTACGCCGCTGACCCGCTACGGGCGGGCCATCGCGCTCTGCCTGTTGGGCTCCGTGCTGGCATCCTGGTTCAGCTCCGCACTGGCCGGCTCGCTCAAGGTGGATGATCTTCAGATCTCACTGTTTCAGAAGATCAGTTGCGGCGCGCTCGTGGGGCTGGGGCTGGCGGGTGCGGCGGTCTTGTTTCTCAAAGCCTGGCTGGCGGCGCCGCGACAACCGCTGGGCGGCCTGTTGCCGCTGGCCCTCGTGATGCACGCAGTCTGCTTCGCGGCACTCCCATGTACCTCGAACGATATTTTTTCGAATCTCGCCTACGGCCGGGAACTGCTGGCGGGGCTCAATCCCTTTCACGATCTTCCTGTCGACCTGGGCGCCGATCCGATCCTGCCGTACGTGGGCAGCGTGTGGACGCACTGGTCCACGTGCTACGGTCCCTTGACCACGATGATTGCCGCCGTGGCCGCCTGGCCCGCGGGCATCGTGGTCCCGATGCTGCTGTTTAAGCTCGTGATGCTCGCGTGTTCGCTGGCCACGGTTTTGCTGGCCTACGATGTTTGTCGCGCGTGCCTGTTGCCCAAGCACGCGGCGCAGGCCTTTATCTTGCTGGCTTGGAATCCGCTGTTGGCCTGGGAGGTGAGCGGGCAGGCACACAACGACGGCCTGCTGGTGCTGGCCTTGGCCGTCTTTGTGTGGGCGGCGGTGCGCCATTGGCAATGGTTGGCCGCCGCGGCATTGATCGCCGGCTTCTATCTCAAGTTCGCGGCGTTGCCGCTGATCGGTTTGTATGGCCTGTATGTCGGTCGTCAACGACTCGCGCGCAGCCTGCTGATGGGCGTGGCGCTCGTGGCGGTCGGCGTGGTGCTGTTCGCGCCGTTTTGGCGCGGGACCGCGACCTTGGAGCCCGCTCTGCTGGCGAGCACGGCGAGCCACGACTATTTGGCGAATTCGCTCACCATGTTCGTCGTCGGCGCCGGGCGCTTGATCGACCCGCAGGCCGCGCCGGCGCTGTTCCGCATCGTGATGCTGGCCACGCGAATCGTGTGTCTCGTGCTGGCCGTGTTCTTTGCGTTTCGGGCCCGCAGCGTCACGCGCGTGATCCAAGACGGTTTGGTGTTTCTGCTGGTTTTCGAATGCCTGGGGATGGGCTGGTTCCAGCCCTGGTATGCCACCTGGCTGCTGCCGCTGGCCGTGGCTTGCCGCAGCGCCCGGCTGCAATGGATCGTGGCGGTGTACACGGCCACGATTCCGGTACTCTATCTGCCCGGCTTCGGCTTGATCGTGCTGGGAATTGCGGTTCACATGTTTCCGCTGGTGATGCTGGTGCGGCTCTGGCAAACACGGCCGGCCGGCAAGCCGACGAGTGTCGGCACTTCGGCGCTGGCCGGCGTGTCTTGAAATCGGAACCCTCTCATGCAGTCGCCACTCGACGCTCCGCTGGTCTCGGTCGTCGTGCCCGTGTTTCAGAACGCGGCGAGCCTCGCCGACCTGCACGAGCGGCTGCGGCGGGTGACAGCCGGCTCGCCCGAGGTTCGTTGGGAGTTCGTCTTCGTCGACGATGGGTCGACCGATCGGTCGCTGTCGGTGCTCGCAGAGCTGCAAGATCTTGACTCGCGAATTCGCATCGTGCGTTTATCTCGCAATTTCGGTTCGCAGGCCGCCATCGTGGCGGGCTTGTCGCAGGCTC
>DATCFX010001414.1:0-1463 GCA_036509275.1 Pirellulales bacterium
GCGCCGGCGCGGCGCATGGCGGTGAGCGATTCGAGCACCACGGCGCGCTCGTCGATCCAGCCGCGGGCGGCGGCGGCTTTGACCATCGAGTATTCGCCCGACACGTTGTACGCGGCTAGCGGCACGCCAGGAAACTGGTCGTGGGCGCTGCGCAGGATGTCGAGATAGGCCAGGGCCGGCTTGACCATGATGATGTCGGCCCCTTCGGCCAGGTCCAACTCCACTTCGCGAAGCGCCTGACCGGGATCGCCGGCCGGGTCCATCTGATAGCTGCGGCGGTCGCCCATTTGCGGGGCGCTCTCGGCCGCTTCGCGAAACGGCCCATAAAACGCGCTGGCAAACTTGGCCGCGTAGCTCATGATCGGCAGATGCGAAAAGGCGGCCGCATCGAGTGCCCCGCGGATCGCCCCGACCATGCCATCCAGCATGCCGCTGGGGGCGACGAGATCGGCCCCGGCCCGGGCATGGCTCACGGCCTGGCGGCCGAGCAGTTCGAGCGTGGCGTCGTTGTCGACGTCCATCCGACCGGTCGCCTCGTTGATGACACCGCAGTGCCCGTGATCGGTGTATTCGCAAAAACAAACATCGGTGACGACGAGCAACTCGGGCGCGGCTCGCTTGGCCACCCGCACCGCCTGCTGCACGATGCCCTCGTCGCTCGTGGCATCGCTGCCGCGGGCGTCCTTGGCCGCCGGAATGCCGAACAGGATGATGCCGCCCAGCCCCAGGTCGGCCACGCGTCCGACTTCGTCGCGGAAGGCATCGAGCGAAAGCTGAAACTGACCCGGCATCGAGGCGATTTCCTGCCGCACGCCCGATCCGGCCCGCACGAACATCGGATAAACCAAGTTCTCGGGCCGGATGTCCGCTTCACGCAGCATGGCCCGGAGTTGCGGCAATTGCCGCAGCCGCCGCAGTCGGGTAGTGGGGAAGCGGCCGTGGGATGGGGGTCGAGCGGACATAAAGCCGAAAGCCTTGGGGACTGGATGGCGCGATTCCACTTATTCTACATTGGAACGACCCGCAGCCAGCGGCTCGCATCGGCGGCTGGCCGCATTTTTTTCCCGCCGTGCCGCTCCCTTACGGTCGCGGCTCGCCAGGAATACGGAAACGACTTATGGCCGACGAATTTCTCACGCTCGCCCGCGATCAGAACCAGGCCCGGGGATTGGCCGAATACGGGCTGCGTTTCCTGAATGGCGAGTTGGGCCGGCCAGATGAACAGGTATTGGCCCGGCTCGAGCGGTTTCATCTGGACAGCATCGCCTGCGGCGTCTCGGCGCTGGCCGCCGGCGCCAACGCGCCCAGCGTGCTGCGGCGCGAAGCGCTCGAATATCGCCTGCCGCCCAAGACGGCGGGCGCCTGCTGTTTGGGTTCGAACATTCCGGTCATGCCGGAAAAGGCGGTGCTGGCCAATTCATCGGCCGTGCGCGAGTGGGACGCCAACGGCACAAACTTCGGCT
>DATCFX010001415.1:0-4791 GCA_036509275.1 Pirellulales bacterium
CGAGCAGCTCAAGCTCACGACCGAGAATTCGGCCAGCGACCGCACGCTGCAAGTCTTGCGACAGTATGACCTGACCGACGAGTTGGTCGGCGACCCCCGCAAACTGCTGGCCAACCTGCAAGCGATCATCGAACGCGAGCCATCGGCCGAAAAGCTGTATTCCTTTGCCGAGCTCAGCTACCGCGCCGGCCAGCGGATGGATCCCAAGAATGAACGGGCGGCCCTGGACCTCTACGGCGCCGCGGCCGCCTATTCGTATCTCTACCTGTTCGACGAACGCTTCGCCTCGCTGCGCAACCCCTACGATCCCGAGTTCCGCGGGGCCTGCGATCTGTACAACGGGGCGCTGGAAGCCTCGCTGCGCATCTTGAACAAACAGGGAGCGCTGCAACCGGGCCGCACGCACTCCACCGAAACGGCTACGCAAAGCTTCGATGTCACCGTCGTCACGCGCGGCAATGCCTGGAAGACGGACGACTTTGCCGAGTTCAAATTCGTCTCGGATTACAAGGTCAAGAACCTGGCCAACCTGTATCAGGGCTATGGCTTGGGCGTGCCGCTGATCGCCGTCTACAAACCGCACCCCCATCGCCCCGGCGAGCAATATTACCCGCCCGGCCTCACCTTTCCGGTGACGGCTTTCATGCGGCTGCTGCCCGACGAAGGAGGCTGCGTCTTGCGGCCCGGCGCGCGGCACCGGGCGTTGATCGAACTGCACGATCCGCTGGCCTCGCCCGACATCTTGCTCGGCAGCCGCCGCGTGCCGCTGGAAAGCGATTTGAGCACGCCGCTGGCCTACTTCCTCAACCGGCCGGTGTTCACGCGACTGGCCGACTACGGCTTGCTGCTGCCCGACCGGGCCCAATCGCTGACCGGCCTGTACATGTTGCAGCCCTATCAGCCGGAAAAAATTCCGGTCGTGCTCGTACACGGGCTCTGGTCCAGCCCGCTTACCTGGACCGAAATGTTCAACGACCTGCGCAGTCAGCCGGAAATCAACCAGCACTTCCAGATCTGGTTTTACCTGTATCCGACGGGCCAACCCTTCTGGACTAGCGCCACGCGGATGCGCGAGGACCTGGCCCGCATGCGCCAGGTGCTCGACCCCGACCATCGCGAGCCGGCGCTGGACCAGATGGTGCTGGTGGGGCACAGCATGGGCGGGCTGATCGCCCGGCTGCAAACGCTCAACAGCCGCGAAGATTTCTGGCACATTGAAAGCAACTCGCCGTTCGCGGTGGTGCAGGCCTCGGCACAAGTGCGGCAGAAACTCGAGCACTTGTTCTTCTTCCAGCCGAACCCCTCGATCCGCCGGGTCATCACCATCGCCACGCCGCACCGCGGCAGCGACTTTGCCAATGAGACCACGCGGCTGCTGGCACAGAAGGTCATCTCGCTACCCAAGATGGTCGGGCGGGAGCAGGTGGTGAAGGACAACCCCAAGCTGTTCAAAGACACGAGCCTGATCGAGGTCAAAACCAGCTTCGACTCGCTGGCGCCCGACTCGCCGATCTTGCCGGTGATGCTCAAGGCCGAGCGCCCCCCGTGGGTCCGCTATCACAACATCGTGGGCCTGCTGCCCGACAAGGGCCTGTGGGGCGTGCTGCACGAGGACGGCGACGGCGTGGTGCCGTATTCGAGCGCCCACCTGGACGACGTGCGATCGGAGATCACGGTCGACGCCGATCACATGAACGTCCACCGCCATCCGCTCAGCGTACTGGAGGTGCGGCGCATTCTGCTGGAACACCTGGCCGACCTCGAGCGCGGATTCGAGTTGCCGACCGAACGGGCGAAAACGGCCGCTGCTGCAGCGACGGTGCGCTAGTGCCCCTTCCGTTCGGAGCGTTTCGCCGGGCGATCTGGGTGTCGGGTGCCATGCCCTCGCTTCGTGGGCATGCGCGTTCGCGCGCAATCGCGCTTCACATGCCCACGGCGGCCGTGGGCATGGCACCCAATTCGTGGCGCGAAGCTCTCTCAGGGAAACGGCGCTAGCCCGTAGCGGAATTTGTGAGAATTCCGCAGCGCCGCGGATCACGTCCGGGCTGGTCTCACCACTTCCGCTACACCGCTGCCCTGCTATTCGAGCACTACCTGCGCCAGTTCCTCGGGCGGCGGCGGAAATTCCGGCCGCATGGCCTCGAGCGCCTGGCGCACCAGGCGGCTGATGACCAGGTCGCGATACCATTTGTGGTTGGCCGGAATGATGTGCCACGGGGCCTCGGCCGTGTTAGTGCGCGTGAGTGCCTCTTCATAGGCCTGTCGGTACTTGTCCCACAGCCGGCGCTCCAGCAGGTCCTGCGGTTCGAACTTCCAGTTTTTCGCGGGATCGTCCAGTCGCCGCTGGAGCCGCTCGAGCTGTTCGTCTTTGCTGATGTGCAAGAAACACTTCAGCAGCCGCGTGCGATTGTCCACCAGCAGCCGCTCGAAGGCCATGATCTGCGCGTACCGGGCCTTCCAGGTTTCCTTCTTCACCAGCTTGTGTACGCGCACCGTCAGCACGTCTTCGTAGTGCGAGCGATTGAAGATGCCGATAAACCCACGCGGCGGGCAATGCCGGTGGACACGCCACAAAAAATCGTGCGCCAATTCGACTTCCGTCGGCCGCTTGAACGCGGTGACCAGGCCGCTCTGCGGGTTGACGCCATTCATCACGTGCCGCACCGTGCCGTCCTTGCCCGACGTGTCGAGCCCCTGCAGGACGATCAGCAGCGACTGCTGGCACTGGCCATACAGGCGGTACGACAGATCGGCCAGCGCGGCGACGTTCTCGGCGGTCTCGCGCGCAGCCTGCTGCTTGCGCGCAAAATGCCCCCGGTAGCCGGGATCGAAATCGTCCCAGCGGATCTTCTTTCCCGGCTTGACTGTCAAGGGCTGCGACACCGGATCGACCTGGCAAAGGGCGGCAATCATGGTTGCCGAGCCACGGATTGCCGCCGACCGGCAAACGCGTGCTCGGTCCACCATTATGCTTGGCCGCGCGAGCGACGTGCAGCAAAAAAGCCAGGGGCGGCCGCAG
Source organism: Pirellulales bacterium (assembly GCA_036509275.1). Taxonomy (GTDB): domain Bacteria; phylum Planctomycetota; class Planctomycetia; order Pirellulales; family PNKZ01; genus DATATB01. Next base: position 3,020 of record DATCFX010001415.1, read on the forward strand.
CGGTCCGGACCCAGGACCGCTGCGCCGCCCCCCAACCTTCACGTGCTCAATTTCAAGTGGCCGCCGCCGCAGGTGCCGCGAGCTTCAGCGGCACCGGTTGACCGCCGAGCCGCTTTTGCCATTCGTCCCCGCCGCAGCCCGGCTCGGCTCGCCGGGCCTACGACCGCTCAGCACACGCAATCGATCGCCGGCGAGTGTCGCTGACGCACATAGCTGGACAGGCCCGGGCTGCCGGTCCGCACGGGCGAGGTCAGCGGCCCAAAAGCCTCGCGACGCTCGAAGGCGGGCGGATTCCGCAGCACGCCGGCGTGGGCGGGCTGGCGCTCGGCCTGGTCGTTTTCCGGCTTCGAGTCTTCTACCACGTCGGTCTGCAATTCGGCCCGCAGCACGCGCACTTCGCGCGGCGCCTCGATGCCGATCTGCACCGATTGTCCCTTGACCCGCAGGATGGTGATCTTGATGTTGTTGCCGATCTGAATCTGCTCCTGCGTCTTGCGAGTCAAAACCAACATGGCACACACTCCTTAGCTGGCGGCTGATTGAATGGATGACTTGGCTGAGAGCGATCAGACCGGCTTAACGAGTCCGTTCTGCTGCACGTCGTCTTTTCACGTTTCAGCACCAATGCAGGGCGTGTGCCAAGCGGCGGGAAAAATAATTCCGTTGCTCACAGGATCCGACAGGGCAATCACTTACGTCCAGTCGACCCGTCTGCGTGCCGGCATGAAAGCAGGCCGTAGGTGTACTGACGTTTACAAAGTGTTTCAAAGCCCGCAAAGTGCCAACCCCAATCCAAAATTCGCAATCGGAAAAGTCCCGCGGCTGGCGAATGGATTGCCGCCAGCTCCACAACGATGCCGCTGGCAGCCGTGATTGCGGCATTGCCATTGCCATTGGCCAACCACGAACTCGAGCCGCCGCGCCGCGTGCTGACCTGGCTGGACGGGAAGGGGGAAATGCGGAAGGCGGAATGACGAATGATGAATCGGGAGACCAGACGCGACTGCGTCGCATCAACCGTCTTTTTCATTCATCATTCATCAGTTCCAAGTTTCAGGCTTTCAATGCAGGAACACTAATCAGCGCTAATCGACACTGATCGGAATGAGCGAGGATTAGTGAAAATTAGTGTTCCTCTCTCAATTTTCAGACAGAGACTTGGAGCTACTCTCATTCGTCATTTCGCATTCCGGACGTGCTGGAGCGTGGCCACGAGTTCGGGCAGTGCCAGCACAAAAATCGCGACCGAGCACAATGCCGACACCAGGCACATCGTGCAGAACGCGTGGTAAACGGCCACCTGGAAGACCACCAGCATCACGGCCGCCAGCAGCAATCCACAAGACAACAGGCCGGTCAGCAGCGCCTTCCACGGCGACCTTCGCCACCGCCCTGCCCCGCCCAGCAGTTCGCTCGCGGCTTCGGCCAGATAGGCCAGCGCGCCCAGCGATGCGTCGGGAATCGGCAGCAGGTGCGAAATGCCCGAATCTTTCAGTATCCGCCGGCTGCCGCTACCAAAGAACGGCTCGAACACGCTGGCCAGAATGTCGAGCTGGTACAGCGTCAGATAAACCGCGATTCCGCAGCCGGCCAGTGCCAGGATCAGCACCGGAGCGCGCCGGCCCCGCCGCGACGGATCGTCTTTCCAGCCCGGTGGGATGTTGGAATCGTGCATCGTAAGCAGTCCTCTGGCTAAGGATCGAACAAAAAATAACTTCCGTTTTTGCCGGCCCCTCTCCCTGCCCTCTCCCGCAAGGGGCGAGGGTTTTGCG
>DATCFX010001416.1:0-2120 GCA_036509275.1 Pirellulales bacterium
GCCCGCGCGGCATTGCATCTGGCTGATGCTCACCGGCGCGCCCGGCCACGTCGACACCTGGGATCCGAAGCCGGCCGCGTCGTCCGAATATCGCGGTCCGTTCCGCCCGATTGCCACGTGCGTGCCGGGGCTCGATATTTGCGAGCACTTTCCTCGGCTGGCGGGCCTGGCCGATCGTCTGGCGCTGGTGCGGGGAATGAGCCACCCGGGGCCGGCTTTGCACGAAACCGGTTGGCGCTACGCGCTGACCGGCGATGATTTCGAACCGCCGCAGGGCCGCCCGTATGCCGGTTCCCTGTTGTCGCGGCACGCGCTGGTCATCGCCGATGGCCCGACGAGCGTCATCCTGCCCGGCCGCTACCTGGAATTGGGCATCAATCGCTGGACTGGCGAGTTTGCGGCAGAATTGGGCACCCGACACGAAGCGTGGGAGCCGGGCAAGCGCTTACCGCATGCGGGGCCCGTAAGCAGCGCCAGGTTGGCCAAGGACTTGAACCTGGCTGACGAACCGGCCGCCCTGCGCGACCGTTACGGCCGTCACGAGTTGGGCGAGAATTGCTTGCGAGCCCGGCGGCTTGTCGAGTCGGGCCTTCGCTGGACGCAAATTAACCATTTCCGCAGCGTTTCGGGCGGACTGAGTTGGGACATGCACGCCGGCGCCCAGCGGCTGTGTACGACTTTCGACGATTATGCCCAGGTGCTCTGCCCGCAGCTCGACCAGGCGCTGTCGGCCCTGCTCATTGACTTGGAAAGCCGCGGCCTGCTGGCCGAGACGGTCGTGGCAGTCGTGGCCGAAATGGGCCGCAGCCCGCAGCTCAACGCGCGCGGCGGCCGCGAGCATCACACGGCTGCGTGGACCAATCTGCTGGCCGGCGGCCCGATTGGCGGCGGCCGCGTAATCGGAGCCACCGACCGGCTGGGGGCCGAAATCATCGACCGTCCCACATCGCCCGGCGAATTCCTCGCGTCAACGTTGCACGCGCTGGGACTCAGCCCGGCCGAGACCGGCCTCGGCCGCGCGCGACCCATCGCCGAGCTATTTTCTTAAGCAAGCGGCGCTTCGTAGGTCCCGCGAGCCGAGCGGGACCAAGGGCCGACGCTCGACACAAGCCCCGCCCGGCTCGGCTCGCCGGGCCGACTATTGCGTTACCAGGCTGCGGGTAATGGCCTCGAACACGGGAGCCACTTGCTCGAGATCGCGGTCGTCGGCCTGGCAAAATACGAGATACGTCCCGCCCGGCGTGCCGAAACTGCGGGCGATGGCCGTATTCGTCAGATCGAGGCAGTAAAAGTTCATCTCGCGGCCGACCATCTCGCGGCCGGCAAACGCTTCGTCGGCCGGCTCATCATCCAATGCGTCGTACACCTGCCGCATGGCCGCGACGGCCAGGGCCACCAGTTGGGCCGGATCCAGGCCCGGCGGGTGCAAGGTCACGGACCAAAACGCCTCCTCCGGACTGTAGACGCTGACCGTGTTGTTGCCTTCCAGCATTTCGCTCTCGTCGAGCGTCCAGTTGTCGGGGAACAAAAAGCGAATCCCCATTTTCTCGAAGACAGCAGGCATAAACCCCAGAGCCCAAAATATGGCGTTGCGTGGCCGGCGTTACTTAAGCCGGCCGTGCGCCTATGGTAGCAAACTCGCCACTGGCTGGCAGCGGCGCTAGCTGCAAACGCCTTGCTGCTGCCGGCGCGTTCTGTTAGCATCCGCCGCCCCCAAAGATCGCCGTTTTTCGCGTGCCAGGCAGGATTCGCTATGTTTGCGCGCTGGAGCATGCCGCGGGCTGGCGGATTCCTCCGGCGGCCGATGGTCACGACCGGCCGCCTGGCCATGACGATCGCGTTGGTCGCACTCGGGTGCCGTCTGCCGGCTGCCCAGGGCCCCGTCTCGCGATCGCTGGCCGCCAGCCGGCAATTGTCGCAGCAGGGCGTCAGCGCGCTGGATGCCGGCGATTGGTCGACGGCCGAGGACATGTTCGGCCAGGCGGTCGAGACGTGCGACTCCGACGCCAACGCCCGCCGGCATTATGCCGAGACGCTGTGGCATCGCGGCCAACAGGCATTGGCGATCGCCCAGCTTGACGAAGCCATTCGTCTTTCGCCGGAGGACGACACGCTGCTGG
>DATCFX010001417.1:0-7401 GCA_036509275.1 Pirellulales bacterium
TACGCCGACAAAACCAAGTCCGGCCATGACGCCGGCTGCAAAGCCTATACGGATTTCCGCGAGGTGCTCGGCCGCGATGATGTCGACGTGGTGGCGGTCGTCGTACCCGACCACTGGCATGCGCCCATGACCATCGCGGCAACCAAAGCCGGCAAAGACGTGTACTGCGAAAAGCCGCTCACGCTGACGGTCGATCAGGGTAAGCAGATGATTAAAAGCGTGCGCGAGCACAAACGCATTTTGCAGACCGGCAGCCATTGGCGCTCGGGACCGGCGGTGCGGCATGCGTGCGAGTTGGTGCGCAACGGCCGCATCGGTCAGCTCCAACGGATCCAAGTCTATCTGCCGAAGAACAATTTCGTCGGTCCGGGGCCGGGCTGGCAGCCGATGCCGGTGCCCGAGGGCTTTGATTACGCCACCTGGCTGGGGCCCGCGCCGCTGGCGCCCTATCACGCAGATCGCTGCCTGTACCGCTTCCGCTTCATCCTCGACTATTCCGGCGGGCAAGTGACGAACTTCGGCGCGCATTATTTCGACATCGCCCAGTGGGGACACGGCTCGGATACGACCGGCCCGGTCGAATTCGAAGACACGGGCGCGGAATTTCCCGAGCCCGGCTCGCTGTTCACCACGGCCACCAAAGTAGCCTTCCGTGCCCGATATGCCGACGGCGTGGAGCTGATCTGCCAGACCAGCGAGAAGCAGTCGGGCACGCGTTTCGAAGGCACCAAAGGCTGGGTGCAGGTCAACAGCAAGGGCGTGCGCACCAGCCCGGAGTCGCTGGCTACCAGCGAGATCGGCTCGAGCGAAATCCACCTGCCGCATAGCAATCCCAAACGCACCGAGAACAAGTACAGCAATTACCTGCCCGACCACGTCGGCAACTTTCTGGCCTCGGTCAAAAGCCGGCAGGATCCGATCGAGCCGGTCGAAGTGGGCCATCGCACCGCCAGTATCTGCCACTTGGGCAACATCGCCATGCTGCTGAAGCGCAAGATCCGCTGGGATCCCGAGGCCGAGCAGATTGTCGGCGACGACGAAGCCAATCGCATGCTCAGCCGGACGCCGCGAATGCGTGGTTGATTCGTGAGCGTCTGCCAGCGGTTGAGCGTTTAGAAGGTTCGCAGGACAATCCGATGATTCCCACCTTGTTTTCCGTCAGCTATGCCGGCTTCTGGGGCCAGTGCCGGCTGGAGCTGACGGCGTTTCTCGCCAAGGCGGGCGCCTTGGGCTATCCGGCCGTCGAACTAATGGGCAAGCGGCCGCACCTGTCGGTGCTCGATGCCGACGATCGCGCTGTCGACGAAATCCGCGAGGCAGCCGCCTCGGCCGGCGTCGAGATCGCCACGATCGCCGCTTACACGAACTTTACGCTCGGGCGAGACACGGAGATTCCGGCCGTCGAAATGCAGTTGGCCTATGTGCGTCAATTGGCTGCGTTGGCCCGGCGGCTGGACGCCAAGATCGTGCGCGTGTTCACCGGCTACCTGGTCGATCAGCAAGGTTTTCAGCGCGATTGGGAAATCTGCGTTCGCGCGGTGCGCGAGTGTGCGCAGATTGCGGCCGATTACGGCATCATCCTGGGCGTGCAAAATCATCACGACGTCGGCGTGGGCGTCGACGGCTACGTCGAGTTCCTGGATGAAGTCGATCATCCGAATTGCCGCGCCATGTTCGATCCCTGGGCACCGGCTTTGCACGGCGACGACCTGCGAAGCTGCGCACTGCGCCTGGCACCGCGGATGGTGCAGACCACGCTGGCCGATTACGTCCGGCTGCCGCGCTATCAGTATCAGCCGGGCCTGGTGAACTACGACCGGCTCACCGACGCGGTGCGGGCCGTGCCGCTGGGCGAGGGTTTTCAGGATCTGTCCGGCTTCTTCACCGGACTGGCCGCCGGCGGTTTCGACGGCTACGTGGCCTACGAAATGTGCTCGCCAGTCCGCGGCGGCGGCAGCGAAGAAAACCTCGACCGCGTCGCCCGGGCCAGCCTCGCGGCCATCCGCCGCTGGACTTCCGCGGCCGCCCCGGCGTCGACCACCAGCCACAAGACCGTCATCGTTTAAGGTAAAAAGCTTCAGCATGCCTTCCATACCTCCTTCCGTTCCGCCGGAACCAAAATCCGGCAAGCAGACGACGCCCACCTGGTGGCGCATTTTGTCATGGTTGATGATGGCGTACTTCGTGGTGTGGATCTGGCAGGACATCGTCGACTTCAAGGCCGTTCACACGCTGCCCTACAGCGCGTTCAAGCAGTTCCTGGCGCAAGGGCAAGTGGTCCAGTGCCAGGTCGAGCAAGAGGAGATCGAGGGCCGCATCGATCCCACGCGCCATCCGCACGCCGCTGTCGCTCCAGCAGCCACAGCCGCCGCGGAAAAGAAACCTGCCGCGGCCAAGGAACTGGCCCCGACGAACACCGCCGACAAGACCGCCCAGAACGGGCCGAAAAAGACCGAGCCAGCGAAGCCCGAGCCGAAAAAGACCGAACCCGCAAAGACCGAACCCGCAAAGACCGAACCGGCGAAGCCGCCTGGCGGCGAGGGCGAAAAAACCGAAACCGACAAAACCAAACTACCCGACGAACCGTTCGACTTTCGCACGGTGCGGATCGAAGACCCGGAGTTGGTCGATCAGTTGGAAAAGGCCGGCGTGGTTTTTCAAGGCGTGCGCGAGAGCCTGCTCTCGCAGTTCCTGTTCGCCTGGATTCTGCCGATCGGCATCATGGTGCTGTTCTGGTTCTTTCTATCGCGCCGGCTGGGATCGGTCGGCCAGTCCGTCATGAGCTTCGGCAAGAGCCGGGCTCGGATCGTGGCCGACACCGAAACCGGCGTCACGTTTTCAGACGTGGCCGGGTGCGAAGAGGCCAAGCAGGAGCTGGAAGAAGTCGTCGACTTTCTCAAAAACCCCGCCCGCTACGTGGCCTTGGGAGCCAAGATTCCCAAGGGCGTGCTGTTGATCGGGCCGCCGGGCACCGGCAAGACGCTGCTGGCCCGGGCCGTGGCCGGCGAGGCGCATGTCAAATTTTACTCGCTTAGCGGCAGCGAGTTCGTCGAGATGTTCGTGGGCGTGGGCGCGTCGCGCGTCCGCGACCTGTTTCAGCAGGCCAAGAGCACGGCCCCCTGCATCATCTTCATCGACGAGCTGGACGCCATCGGCCGCGAGCGCAGTGTCCACGTCGGCGCCGTCAACGACGAACGCGAGCAGACGCTCAACCAGTTGCTGGTGGAGATGGATGGCTTCGAGGCCAACGTGGGCGTGATCCTGCTGGCCGCCAGCAATCGGCCCGAGGTGCTCGATCGGGCGCTGCTGCGGCCTGGCCGCTTTGACCGGCAGATTGTGGTCGACGCCCCCGACCTGGACGGCCGCGAGGCGATCTTGAAGATTCATTCGCGGGGCAAGCCGCTGGCCGAAGGCGTGAACTTGCGGCGCATTGCCCAGGTGACGCCCGGTTTTTCCGGAGCCGATCTGGCCAACACGATGAACGAGGCGGCTTTGCTGGCCGCCCGGCGACACGCGACCGCGATCAGCCAGCGCGACGTGGAAGACGCTGTGGAAAAAGTCGTGGCCGGGCCCGAACGCCACACGCGCCGCTTGGGTGACCAAGAAAAGCGGCGCGTCGCCTATCACGAAGTCGGCCATGCCCTGGTGGCCACGTACAGCGCCCTCGGCGATCGGGTCCACAAAATCAGCATCGTGCCCCGCGGCCGCGCCGCCTTGGGCTACACCTTTCAGCTTCCCACCGAGGAGCAATTCCTGCTCACCCAGACGGAGCTGATCGGCAAGATTCGCGGGCTGCTGGGCGGCCGCGCGGCCGAAGAGGTGGTGTACAACGAGGTCAGCACCGGCGCCGAAAACGACTTGGAAAAGGCCACCGCGCTGGCTCGGCAGATGGTCTGCCTGTACGGCATGAGCAGCGTCGTGGGGCTCACGCACTGCGCCCAGCAGCGCGAGATGATGGCCCGACTCGACGGCCGGTTCGAACGCGATTGCAGCGAACGCACGGCCGAAGAAATCGACGCGGAGGTCAAGAAGCTGCTCGACGAGGCCTACGGCCAGGCCAAGCAAATGCTCGTCGAGCATCGCCCGATGCTCGAACTTGTGGCCCAGGAGCTGCTCAAACGCGAGACGCTCGATTCTGCCACGTTCCACGACCTCTTGAATCTCAACCCCGACGGCAAACCCAAACCGCCCGCCTCGTAGGCCCGGCGAGCCGAGCCGGGCGAGGGGTCGCGCGACGGCTCACGGAGTGAACTGGTCGTCAAAGTAGTAGGCGTACTCCGTATGCCGTCACCGCAGGGCGAAACGGGTCTCGCGCTTTGCACATCGTCCGCTAGCGAGCGACGGCTCACGGAGTGAGCCTGCTACTTTGGGGCCGCTGAACCCACGACGGCACTTCCATCCGATCTTGGCTGGCCGGGCGGTTCTTGCCACAATATCGGCCATGCACGGAAGCCTTCAGCGCCTGCGCCAGTGGCTCGCGTATCTCGCGGTGCGGATGTTCATCTGCATCCTGCAAGCCGCCCGGCTCGAATCCTGCACGACCGTAGCCCGCTGGCTGGCCACGCTCTGCCACGATCGGCTGGGAATTCGCCGGGCGGTCGTCGACGAGAACCTGCGGCTGGCTTTCCCCGAGTTGTCGCCAGCCCAGCGTGATCGGCTAGCCTGGCGGATGTGGGAGCACCTGTTTTTGTTTATCGTGGAGATCGCCCACGCGCCGCGCAAAATCCACGAGACCAACTGGCGTGAGTTCGTCGAGTTCTCCGGCGGCCACGTGCTGGCCGATATCGCCTTGGGCGAGCGCCCCTCGCTGCTGGTCTCGGCCCATTTCGGCAATTTCGAACTGGGCGGCTTTTTCCTGGGCGTGCTGGGGTTTCCAACGCACACAGTGGCTCGCACGCTGGACAACCCGGACTTGGATGCGTTTCTGAACCGCTTCCGCGGCGTCACCGGCCAGCGGATGGTGCCCAAAAAGGGCGGCTACGAGGAGATCGTGCGGGTCCTGGTCGGCGGCGGCATGATGACGTTCCTGGCCGATCAGTATGCCGGCAGCAAAGGCTGCTGGGTCGAGTTTTTCGGCCGGCCGGCGTCGGCGCACAAAGCCATCGCCTTGTTCGCCTTGGATAACCAGGCACAGCTGATGGTCGGCGGCACGCGGCGGTTCGGGCGGCCGATGCACTTTTCGATGGAACTGTATGGCCACAGCGATCTGGCGGCCAATCCGCCCGAGGCGGCCAGCGTCAAAACGCTCACGCAGTGGTACACCGGCCGGCTGGAGCACTCGATCCGGCAATCGCCCGAGCAATACTGGTGGCTGCACCGCCGCTGGAAGGACACCCGCCGCAAACGCCGCGTCTCGCAAGCCGCCTGAGCCGGGCGCAAGGGGAGAGGGATCGTCGAGAAGTCAACTTCCGGTCGATCCTAGTGGTTTTACCCCCAATCGCGAGCAGGCTCGGCCGGTGAACATGGCCGGCGTCGAACAGGACGCGCCGATCCCGCGCACTTCGAGGCCAATCTGGCCGCCGCCGACGCGGACGAAAGCTAGAGTTCTTGCGCCGCGGCTCCCACCTGCCCAAACGCCGCTCCCAAGCATCCTCACCCCCAAGAGCTTTCCGGATGATTGCCGACTCGTTAGTGATCGTGCTGGCCGAAGATGATCCCGGCCACGCCCAACTCGTGAAGCGCAACCTGCAGCGGGCGGGCCTCGCCAATGCAATCGTACACGTCTCCGACGGCCAGGAGGCGCTGGACTACATCCATCGCCAGGGGAGCTACCAGCAGCGGAATGTCAATCCCATGCTGCTGCTGTTGGATATCAACATGCCGCGCGTCGACGGCGTCGAGGTGCTGCGGCAAGTCAAACAGCACGAACTACTGGCCAAAATACCGATCATCATGCTGACCACGACCGACGACCCGCGCGAAATCGACCGCTGCTACGAGTTGGGCTGCAACGTGTACATCACCAAGCCGGTTGAGTACGAGGCGCTGGTCGAGGCCATTCGGCGGCTGGGGTTGCTGCTGCAAATCGTCAAGCTCCCAGATTGAAGTTCAAAAGTAAGGATCGAACGCAAAAAAACTTCCCGATTTCATTGCCCCTCACCCTGCCACTCCCACAAGGGGCGAGGGGTTTGCGGAGAAGTTATTTTGCGTTCGTTCCCAGGCATCGAACCCCCCGCCGCTTGTCCGACCGCCGCCGAATCTGGACAATGGAGCAGCCTTGATGGGTGGAGAAACATTTGCAACCGGGCAAGTTGAGTGCCTGGGAGGAGAAAAACGGATGGGCTTCGAGCGTGCTCCCGTCGTGCTGTTGGGTCTGTGTTTGTGCGGCGCCAGCCTGGCGCTGGCGGCCGACGACAAACACCCCCAGGCTTATACCGATCCGGCGGATGCCGGGCCCGATTTCAAGTTCCAAGGCGAATATACCGGCCAGGTGGAAGTCGGCGCCGGCCAGTTTGCGGTCGGAGCGCAACTGGTCGCGCGGGGCGGGGGCAAGTTCTACTCGCAGATCTATTTGGGCGGCCTGCCGGGCGCCGGCTGGGACCGCCAGACAAAATACGACGGCACCGGTCAGGTCGAGGACGGCGCCGTCGTCTTCAAGCATCTGCTTGGCGGCGGCCGGCTGGCCGACGGCGTGCTCACGCTGCTCGATCCGGACGGGCAGCAGGTCGGCACGCTGAAGCGCTCCGAGCGCGTGAGCCCCACGCTGGGCAAGCGGCCGCCCGCGGGGGCGATTGTATTGTTCGACGGCAAAAGCGCCAACGCCTTCAAAGGCGGCCGGATGACCGACGACGGCCTGCTGATGCCGGGAGCCACCAGCAAGCAAGCGTTCGGCGATTGCACGCTGCACCTCGAATTCCGCACCCCCTTCATGCCCACCGCGCTGGGCCAGGCCCGGGGCAACAGCGGCTGCTACCTGCAAGGCCGCTACGAAGTGCAGATTCTCGACTCCTTCGGCCTGGATCCCAAGGACAACGACTGCGGGGCGATCTATACCGTGAAGGCTCCGGATCCGAACATGTGCTATCCGCCGCTCTCGTGGCAAACGTACGACATCGACTACACGGCCGCCCGTTATGATTCAGCCGGCAAAAAAACACAGGATGCCGTGATCACCGTCCGCCAGAACGGCGAAGTGGTGCAAAGCAAGACCAAGATCCCGCAGGCCACGCGCGCCGCGCCTATGAAGGAAGGGCCCGAGCCCGGCCCGCTCTATCTCCAGGACCACGGCAACCCCGTCCGCTTCCAGAACATCTGGATCGTGGAAAAGAAATAGCGCGGGATGAGACCGGCGGGCGGTGACCAGCCTGCTTTAGCCCCCGGCGAGTCGCCGGGGGCTAAGGATCGACCGAAAAATAACTTCTCCGCGGCCCCTCTCCCCTTGCGGGAGAGGGCAGGGTGAGG